>JALOTN010000070.1 GCA_025457885.1 Thermoplasmatota archaeon
CAGTTGGGTTGTTGAACTTGACAGACATCTATCCGTATGAAATCCAGTGGATAACTTCCGAGTATATCCCGGTCGATCTCTCAAAAAATTCTTATATCCATTCAGTTTGGTTCAAATTCGTGGAAATTCCACCCGTAAATCAATATGCGATAATTCATATTCTGCAATATAACGAAAATTATCAGCCCACCGGGTCTCATGGTCATGGTCATGGTGCAGTTGACACCGAATGGCATCAAATGTGGCACTATACAGGGAATGATGATCACACCAAATATGTAAAACTTGAAATTGGACAAACATTTAATCCAGAAGAAGAACCGAATTCATTGATTGAAATTCGGTTTGATGATATTTATTTTGGCATCTGGAATATCATTCCGAATCCCCCGACTATCACCGGGGAGACTCATGGTCGAATCAGAACGTTATATGACTATACGTTTACTACTATCGATCCAGATTCAGATAATGTGAGTTATGAGATTATATGGGGTGATAATACGACCCAGACAACGAGTACCTATCATTCTGGGGAAAACGCTATTATCTCACATATTTGGGGTATCCAAGCAACGTACAATATCAGCGTTAGAGCCATAGATGAAAAAGGCTTAAGAAGTAACTGGACGACGCTTAGGGTAACAATGCCGTACTCACAGACCATCCCAGTAATCAGATTCTGGGAAAGGATCCTCGAGCAGTTCCCCTATGCATTCCCGATATTAAGACACATAATGGGATACTAAAAAATCCCGTTCTTTTTTTTCTTTTATTTTTTGTATTAAAACCGTGCCAATGCTTGTCTACTCCTAGTATATATACCAAAATAGTACACTAGTTCTTTAAGAAAAAAAATTTGTTGTTCTTTACTGTACAAAAGTTTAAACAAAAAAAATTGTTAAGAAAGAATAAAAGTAGTTTTTCCTTCTTCAGGAAAGAAAAAGAAAAAACCACGTTCGAACGATTTTTCGATATATCTACTTAGAATCTCTTTGGCCGATGTTTCTGATAACAGTCCCTGCAGTAGACTGGTCTGTTACCATCTGGTTTGAACGGAACTTGGGTTTCTTTTCCGCAATCTGCACAAGTTACATCGTGCATTTCACGTGGTGCACCAAAATCCCGACCACCACGATCGGATCTATCTCTTTTTTCCATTATTATATACTTCCTTTTTTTATATTCGGCTCGTTGTTTCCTTCGAACCGCTGGAGTGCATATATAGAAGAGGTATTTAACCTTATGGATAAAAACTGACCAAACTAATTGACAAAAATTATTTATAACATTATGTCGTTAAATACAATACAGAATTAGGGGGCAACATCTTTGAAGAAGAAAAGTTTCCTTGTAATTATCAGTATACTTGCCACGCTGCTTTTCGTCGTAGGCAGTATCCAAGCAGGAATCACCCAGAAGACTCCAACAAAGAACACAACGATTTCCTATCAGTTTTCCCAACCAACCATAGACACCACCGATCAGTATACATCAATCCATCTAGCAGAGGCAACCGGCACACGCAATATCGCTGGTGAACCAATCCTTCCGTTGGTCATGCGCACCATTGAGCTTCCCTTTGGCTCAACCATTAAAGATATCAGCTACCAGATCACCACGCAACCTCAGACCAAGGTATCCTTGAAAATCACACCAGCTGCTCAACCCGTACCATTCCTCACAAAACAGCAACCACTCACCACATCTGAAAACACGGCTCTCTACACCAATGACGCATTGTTCCCTACAACCTGGTTTTCCACCAGACTCACCGCTGGACTTAACAAACAAAATATCCAAACTAGCTTTCTTACCATCCAGATCAACCCGGTGCGATACAACCCTGTTCAAAACATCATCCAATCCCTTGATTCCATCACTCTTGACATCACCTATGAACCACCAACACACCGTGCACCTTCCTACACGGATACCTATGACATGATCATCATCTGCAAAGACTCCTACGCCCGCCTCCTCCAACCACTCGTCACCCACAAAAACACGTACGGAGTTCAAACAAAACTCATCCCCGTCTCAGACATCTACGATGGAACATTCTTCCCCGCACAAGGCAGAGACAAACAAGAGCAGATAAAATACTTCATCAAGAATGCCAAGGAAACCTGGAACATCACCTATGTCATGCTGGTTGGCAACTACGCACAGGTCCCCGCCCGGTACTCCAACCTGGAGACCGACACCGGAGGCTTATACGAAGAACTTCGGTTCGTCTCCGACCTCTACTATGCCGACGTATACAATGGGAATGGGAGTTTCGCAAGCTGGGACACCGACAACGACGGGTTATACGCGGAATGGCCCTATCCTGAGGGACACCCACAGGAGGACTACGTCGACATGGCCCCAGACGTCCATCTTGCAAGGCTCGCCTGCATGTTCAAATCCGAGGTCCGCACCATGGTAGACAAGATCATCACCTACGAAACCACCGCGGCGGGATCAGAATGGTTCAACCGCATGGTCGTCGTCGGCGGAGACACCTTTGACAAAAGCATCGAAGGAGGAACCGACTACAACGAAGGAGAAGAAGCCACCGCACAAGCCCTCACCTACATGCCGGGGTTCACCGCGATTAAACTCTGGACCACCCTGGGCAACCTTTCATCAGAAACCATCCAGACAGAAATCAGCAAAGGCTGCGGGTTCCTCTACTTCTGCGGCCATGGCAGCCCCAAATCCTGGGCGACCCACAACAACGGGGATTACAAGAACTGGACCGGGATGTACAAAAACACCATGATGAAAGACCTCACCAACACAGGAAAATACCCGATATTGCTCGTCGGCGGCTGCCACAACAGCGAGTTTGACACTGCACCAAAGAACCTTCTCTTAGGGTTCCTCAAAGAGGGATTCGACTACTTCGAGGTCAACGACACCTGGTTTGGGTCCTACTACAAATACAACTACGCATTGGAATGCTGGAGCTGGGTGTTCGTCAAAGTCAAAGGAGGGGCAATCGCATCAACCGGCAGCAGCGGGTTTGGGGGCGTCAACGTCGGAGATTACAACCATGACGAGATCGCCGACTGCGTCCAAGGCCTCGACGGATGGTTCGAATGCGAGTTCTTCCGCCTCTACAACCAAGAAAACATCACCATCCTAGGACAGACAAACGACCAAGTATACAACGGATACGCCCAAAACTTCCCAATAGACACCTACCGCTATGACGCAAAAATCCTGCAGACCCACATCCTCCTTGGAGACCCCAGCCTCAAGATAGGGGGGTACAACTAAAAAAACATAGGAAAAAAAGAAAGAAAAAAAATTGTCCTAAGTGTTGCAGGAATGCAACAGCCAGGCTTCCTCAGGGATCTTCTTATAAATCTCATACTGGGATTCCTCAACCGGCCGGCGGTTCGCCTCTGCACGAATCCCATCGGTGTTATAGGACCAGTAAAACTTCCGGATCGCTTTACCTTTCTCTTTGACTTCCTCGCGTCTCAAACACAGGAGGTTCTTCTGATGAAGCTCAAAGAAAATCGACCGGATATCCTTATGCAATGACATATCCTCAACCTCTTTTTCTTTCTTAAACACTTTCTGCACAGTCTCCGCTAACGCAACAGCATCTTCCTTACTCATATCAAACCCGTTTTTCAACGCCTTCACCAAGAGGGTATTCATCTGTTCTCACCAAATACCATTCTCTTGCTTTCATTATTAACGAGTTGTTGTACACCTGGTACCCAGGTTCTGTACAAGTGTTACCCACCAGGGTTTTTACCATAAAATACGACAGAAAAAAACAGAGAAACAAGACAGGGGAAAAAAAAGCTCGCAGGGATACAAGAAACAGATTAGTCTCGTTTCACAATCCCAATAATCGCAATGACAAACGCAACAATCTCGATGATATTCAGAAGGGTGACCGTGTTTGATTCACTGGTGTCCAGGACAAAACGTAGAAGGATAAGGACACCCCAGATCCAACCTATTAACACCTCAGGTGATGTGACCTTACTATGGTGTCGTATCGGTTTCAGGATTTAAAACAAACAATTCCCATCGGAAAAATCATCTGTCTTGCTCGGACCTACAAAGAGCATGCCCGGGAGATGAATGCAGTCGTCACTGAAGATCCCTTGCTCTTCCTTAAACCATCCACCTCAATCATCTACAACCATGGGACCATCATCATCCCACGACGATCCCAGTGTCTCCACCATGAAGTAGAAATGGGCGTCATCCTGGGAAAAAAGGGGAAGAACATCCGAGAAGAAAATGCCATGGACCATGTGCTTGGATACCTTGTTGCTCTTGACATCACCGCCCGTGACATCCAATCCGCGGCAAAGAAGAACGGATGGCCCTGGGCGATCGCAAAGGGATTTGACACCTTCGCTCCAATCAGTGATGCGGTGGGGAAAACCAAGGTACCATATCCCCTGAACCTGGACCTCAGTCTGACCATCAACGGGGTGGTAAAACAACACGCGAATACCAATGAGATGATCTACTCCTTGGAACGAATCATCTCGTTCATCTCAGAGGTCATGACCCTGGAAAAAGGTGATCTCATCCTTACTGGGACCCCAGAAGGCGTCGGAGAAATCCAAGAAGGAGACGTCCTTGAAGCACACCTCGGCAGTCTCTGCTCATTGACCGTGGATGTGAAACGAGAATAACGTTATTGCAGGATGCGTTTTTTCAAAAGACAGGTTTTACATAGCTTCTGCGACGTCGGCTCCCCACAGGAGGGGCAGTTATTCAATTTGATAGGCGGATATTTCTCCAGCAACAGGTCTTTGATGCTCTCATAACTGTTCATGATGCTATGTCGTGTCCCCGGAGTCTTCTCTTCAAGGGCATCAACGATATCACGGAAAGACCCACGCAACGCGCGAACAGAATAGGGGCATTCTGCATTATGGAACTCGATTCCTTTCATCAACGCATACAACATGACTTCTTTCTCAGGGATCAATCGCAGAGGCAATAACCGGGGAATCAACCCTGGTTGGATCTTCGTATGTGGACCAAGCCGAGCCAGCTTCTGCATATCCCCATTGGTGAAATTCATCAGGATCGATTGCGCCATATCATCAAGATTATGACCCATCACCAGTTTGTCGATGCCTAGCTCCTTGGCCTTCTTGTTTAAACAAAACCGACGAAACACTCCACAGTAACTACATTCCCCTAAATCATCATGATAAGCAGCAATCTCATCCATCGTCACCCCAACAGCCTCTTGAAACGAGATGATATGATGAGGTATCCCTAACAGTTCACAATTCTTCCGAGCGATGGGAAGACTCGTATCACGATATCCTTTGATACCCTCATCCACGGTAACCGCATGTAACCTCACCTGAGGATGTCGGGAGAAGATCTGATGCATCAGATGCAACGTCACTGTACTGTCCTTGCCACCAGATAAAGCAATGGCAAATGTCGTCGCATCTGGGGAGCGCCCCTGTTTTTTAATATCCTTTTTCACGCGTCTTTCCACATACTCTATGAAATGAGTTTTACACAGATGGGCACCGCTATAGCGGATGAAAGTGATCGCGGGTTTCTTGCATTTCAAACATTGAATGGTCATGAAAAACCTCAGAGAGGAAATGATTACAGGATGGCAGAATATTTTCATGCTTTAGTAGTTTGCTGTGATGAAAAAAAGAAAAAAGAAACCTTAAGTTTATATTATACCAATGCATATCAATCATGAAAAGGTACACTCTAATTTGCTAGAAGGTTGAGGAGATATGGTTATACCAGTTAAAAAGGAAGTTTGTAGCACCGGTATCGAAGAACTTGATATGAAAATGTCAGGGGGAATCCCTCTGGGCAGCACCGTCCTGGTCACGGGATGCAGCGGGTCTGGGAAAACCACCCTGTGTATGCAGTTCCTGTTCAATGGCGCCCGGAAAGGAGAACGTGGAGTGTTCTTCACCATTACCGAGCCGTTGTTTAAACTCACCAAGAACCTTGAGGGGTTCGCTTTCTACGATAAAAAACTCATTGAATCCGGGATGGTCAACATTATTGATCTTCGGATCATCAGTGAACGACTCGGGTTAGATACCGAGAAATACACAGTTGAGGACGCTGGAGCGTTACTAGATATCCTGAAGGATATCGCTGATGAACTCGATGTGAAACGTCTGGTGATGGACTCGATCACCGCGTTATGTTACCGACTGCAGACACGGGAGATGATCCGTGATTTCATCTTCAAACTGGGGACATCACTTGCGGTCATGAAATGTACGACATTGCTTACCTCAGAAGTCCCCCCGCAGACGTTTAAATTCTCCCAATATGAGATTGAGGAGTTCATCTCCGATGGGATCCTCTTCCTTGGTGATATCGACCGGAAAGGAGACCTCATCAGGACGCTACAGGTCATCAAAATGAGAGGCACTGATCATTCCCGAACGAAATTTGCGTTGAACATCTCTGCACAACGGGGGATCGAATTGGTGCCATTGTTGAAATCAACTGAGTTTGAAGCATTCTTGAAACGATAGGAGGAAGAGAAAGATGGTAGATGCGGTCATTGAAGGCATTAGGGAACGAATCGCGGCAGCGATTCAGGTGAACCAATCAGTTGGTATCCAAGTCCCAGAGAACCGCCATGGGGATTTACAGGAAGCGATCTTTGACTCCATGTGCAGGAACACTCATACCACCTGGACATATGTCACCGTTAGTAAAACCTTTGATTATCTTACCAAGACCTTTAAGGATAGCACCAAACAGGGAAACATCCGGTTCATTGATTGTATCTCCCGGGCAGCAGGCATCTCGGAAGGCGCCACCAACTGTATCTATGTGGAAAGCCCGGTGATGCTTGAAAAAATCATCCTTGAGACGCTGAATAACTTCAAAGGCATGAAACGAGACTTAGATAAATACATCGTGATTGACTCCCTGAGTGCGTTGATGATCTACAATGACCCAGAGATCATCCGGGAGTTCATGTCCCTGGTCATGAACAAAAGCAGATCGGAGAACATTCATGTCGTCTCCATCCTTGTCGAGGAGGAGATGGATTCCAGTAAACTTATTCAACTCAACGATAAAATCATTGTCTTACGAGATTCATTTATTGACTAAAGAGTAAAAGTATGAGCGAATCAGAAGCAAAAAGAAAACCACAGGGACCCAGTTCCTGGGAGGATGTCCATCCAGAACAAGAACCGCTTTCCGACTGGAGACAATCTGCATTTACCGCTGCGATGGAAAAACTCCAGGATGAACACCAGGATCCTGATTCCGTCATGCGAATGGGGGAAGCCTTCGGCAGAGGTCTGTTCGCACAACGAATCAAGGAGAAAGCCCCCGATTGGACCTTGAAGGAATGGCTTAAGGAACTCGAAAAAGATGTTTGGAGACCTATGGGCACCGAGTTTACCTTCACAAAAATGTCCCATGATGTCGCTACAACATTTCTGAACAGGAATCCGCTGGCACACAGCTCCCAAGAGCAATCTGCATCCTCTTTGTTTAACTTCGGGGTGATGAGAGGCTTATTCCTCAGTGCGTTCCCCCAGGGGGAACTTTTAATTGGTGAGTTGAACAACAATCACCCTGAGGTGATTTTTAAAACCATAGCTTCCGCCAAAGATAGATTGGAACGCGAACGAGTCATCCGTGCTTTGACTGTAATGAAAAAGGAAGTCGGCGACTGAGAGAATGCCCCGCGAAGCGTTTATCGATACCACGGTACAAAAAAAAGAAGGATTCATCCGTACTGGAATTGATAAACTCGACAGACTTTTAGAAGGAGGAATCCCTGGTGGATTCACCGTTGTGCTTTTAGGCAGCCCTGGGAGCAGTACAGAAATCCTTGTCAAACAGATTGCGACCTGTGGACCCGTCACCTACATCACCACCGAAGAGACTAAACAGGAAATCTTAGACACCATCCATCGGTTCAAATGGCCAGAGCCGGACGTCGATTTCGTCGATATCTCTGAGAAATACTACTCTAATGTCTTGCAAGGAGAACAGAAACGGGTAAGCATCTATGAACAGCGTTCAAAACTAAAACTAAAGGAGCTCATTGAGATAGGATCGACCGCGATGCCATCAACAGCCACCTCTAGTGAAGATTTTCTTGCGATTCTTTCCAATAGGACAAAAAACGTCCCTGAGAAGCGCATTATCATCATTAACTCACTTGACTTTTTCCTCAGCCAGTATGACCAGGAGGAGGTGCTCCGGACGGTATACGCAATTAAGGTCAACAACCTAAAAAACAAAGGTGCCCTGCTCATCGTGATGACGAAAGGAGTGCATGGGGATCTCTTCGAGCGAAAGATGGAAGGACTTGCTGACGCAGTCTTAGAACTTGATGTCATTCAGAAAGGATCATCCTTCGAGCGATACCTCTCAGTAAAAAAGATGCGGAATTATGCCAAAAAAATAGGGATCGCCCGGTATGTGATCGATGACAGTGGATTTGTCCTTGAGATGATCGAACGAATCATGTAGGAAAAAACACATCATTTTTTTATAAAAAAAAAGAGAGGGGATTTTTTTCTCGATTTATTGTAAGGTTACTTTCGAGAAGAAAATCTTCGCACCAATTGTTTTGGTCGCACCAATACCCTGGGTGCAGTTCACGTCAATGGTGATGGTTGGCATTGGTTTAAGCAATCCAAGGCCGATTCCTTTCGGTGCACCAGTAACTGTGAAGTTTGCACCAACGCCAAGGGTTGCCTGGTTCCCGTTGAAGGTCTTTGGGTTAATGAACAACCCACCAGCGATCGTGATATCACAGGTCACATCTGTGGCCTCACCGTCTCCGATGTTCTTCACGGTCACGGTGAATCCTTTTCCACCAACAATGCTGATGGTCAGCACTGGTTTTGGCTCAGCAGCGGGTAAATGTTTCCAGATCCCTCCGGTGACATCATCGGTGTTGAAGGCTCCAGCCCAGCCGATTTTCCCTTCCACGAAATCCATGCTCATCATTTGAAGATCGTATTGCTCCGCGTAGTCATTCCAGCTATGGCCGCCGTCAAGACTGTAGGATGCCCCTGATTTTCCATCTGCTGCTCCCGTGCTGATATACATGTTTTCGGTTCCAGGAAGGTAAATGAGATCAGAGTCATAGCAGGGTCCTGTGTAGGAAATAGTGGACCAGGTTGTTCCTCCATCAGAGGTTTCTGCAAGATACGCTACCGCACCAGCGTTTAAATCGATGACCACACCATGGTTCGCGTCTTTGAAGGTGGGGTTGATATAGGCTGATAATGTGGTTTGTGCAACGGTCCAGTGTAGCCCGCGGTCAATCGATTTGTAGACTCGACCGACATTGGTTCCAAACCAGATGGTGTCTCCTATGACGTCATAGTACCCGACAACACCCCATTCTCCAGCTAAGGGAGTTGGGATGTCTGCTTGTGGGACTCGTGTCCAGGTGACGCCCCCGTCAATGGTGGTGTAAATCTCAAAGTATCCCCCAATGGGGTCTCCCATGCACCAGCCGATGTTTTCATCCCAGAAATGAACACAGTTCGGGAAGGATGCAGGGTCGCTATATAAGGCGGTTGTTTGTCGTGCCCAGGTGCTGCCACCATTAGAGGTGTAGTATATCCCTTGTACTCCACCGGATGCTGCATACATCGGTACCCATGCTTTGTTGACATCAAGAGCAAAAATCATCGCGGAACGTAACCCATCTGCACCATTAATAAAACCTGGTGTCCAGAGGTCTCCTCCGTTAATGGTTTTGGTGAATTCCTGGCAGGGTGCTTGGGTGCTGGTTCCATCATACGCAACAGCCCAGACAATGTTTTCATCGACACAATGGACATAATCTATCCCACGGCTTGCGTCAACAAAACCGGTTGCCTGCTCGATCCATTCAGATCGAAACATCATGTTTGGGTCTTTTTTGTAGCTTACTTGGTTCTGAGCGGGTGCTGCCGATACTGGCATAAGAAATGCCAATGCAATTGCGACAACGACACTAGCGTTTACTAACATTTTTGTTTTGTTTAAAATTTTCATAAGGTTGTCCCCTAATCTATCATCATAGGTGTCTTTTTATTTAAATGTTTCGTAAAAATATCGAGTCGCTATCCTCCGAGAATTGATAGTTTCACTGAACTGTACCACATGTTTATAAACAGCTATCACTTTCTTGCTTGACAAGGGAGATTGTATGGGAAAAGATAAACAAAACGAGTCCCCTCTTAATGATTTACCAGGCGTTGGCCCAGCCATCGCAGATAAATTAATCGAAGCAGGGTATGCAGATATGATGAGTATCGCGGTCTCCTCCCCAAAGGAGCTCTCAGAAGTCGCGGAGATCGGTGAACCAACCGCTGCGAAAATCATCCAAGCAGCACGCAAACAAGCAGATATCGGGAGTTTTGAGACCGGAACCGCTTTACTGGAACGACGGGCGAAAATAGGGTCGATTACGACCAGTTCGAAAGCTTTTGACGAGCTGATGGGGGGTAAAGGATTTGACAGTCAGGCGATCACCGAGTTGTTTGGTGAGTTTGGGAGTGGAAAAACACAATTAGCGCATCAGTTATGCGTCAACGTGCAGTTTCCTCTTGAGAAAGGAGGATTGGACGGACATGTGTTCTACATCGATACAGAGAACACGTTTCGACCGGATCGAATTATCCAGATGGCAGAGGCATATGACATGGACGCTGATGAGGTGTTAAATAAGATCCATGTCGCACGAGCGTATAACTCGAGTCATCAGATGCTACTGGTGGATAAGGTCATGGAGTTGTCAAAGGAGTATCCTGCGCGTCTGTTGATTGTTGATTCGTTGACCAGTCAGTTCCGGGCAGAGTTCGTCGGAAGAGGTGCTCTGGCGGATCGGCAGCAGAAGCTCAATAAACATATGCATGATCTTTTGCGGTGGAGTGATGTGTATAATGGGGTTGTGGTGGTAACCAATCAGGTTGCTGCCAAACCAGATGCGTTCTTCGGGGACCCGACGCGACCGATCGGCGGTCATATCGTGGGGCATACGGCGACGTTCCGATTGTACCTGCGGAAGAGTAAGGGTGGGAAACGGATTGCTCGTTTGATTGACTCTCCGCATCTTCCTGAGGGTGAAGCAGTCTTCTCTGTTAGTGAGATAGGAATCAGGGATTAAAAAAAAAAAAAAAAAGGATTTTGATTTATCCTTCTTTTTCCTCAGTGATGGGTAGGTCAAGGGGTGCTGATGGAGGATCTAAGGGGAGTGGGAGGAGAGGATGATAAGGTCTGCGTGAATGGTTTTGTATCATTTTTATCAGCGCAAATCCAATGAGGAGGAGTCCGACAGGGATGAGAAACCAAGGTGAGAGCAGGATTTCTTTCTGTCCTATCAAGACGAGCCCTGCGATGAGAAAGACCAGCAGGCCTCCGATGATGCCAGTGAACTCCACGGGTACCTCCAGGGATCCTAGGTGCATGATGAGAGGGTCCGACCGCACTGGCTTTTGTTGTTCTTCTACGATGGTTTTCAATTCTGATATCGTTGTCTGCAACTGTTGCATATCTGATGCTATCGTTGCCTGCGTTTTCTCATAGTCACTGACCTGTCCCTTGAGGGCTTCTGTCTCCTGCTGGTGTCGTACAAGTTCGTTATGCAAGTAACACAGCTCGTTATCAAGAACCCGTACGACTTCCGGAGTCTCCTTCTTTTTCATGTTCACAAACAAGGTTTCAATGGGTCCTTCGATACCGATGGTTTTTCCCGCAGAAGTCTCAGACATCCGCCCAGATAAACGTCTTTCAACAGCGGATAACCGAGAGCTTACACCAGCTGTCGTCTGCTCGATTTTGCGTATCCAACT
>JALOTN010000021.1 GCA_025457885.1 Thermoplasmatota archaeon
GGAAGAGGTGTTTCCACAAGCTGCTGGGTGGACGTCTCAATGTTTTTGATGGTATCTAGGGCAAGGAACAATGGGTACTCTCTAAGATTTTTAATGAGGAACGCCGCGAAATCATCAGGGTGTTCCTTTGAGGCGATGTAGCTGAGCGCATCAGGGAGGACGAACGTCCCATGATCTGAGAAGAGTTTGAGGATGGATTCCATTGTGTCTCGCCCACAAAAAATGTTTGTCAAGATTCTGTATATGTCAGGTTGTTTTTAGCATTATGGTTGTCAGATGTTCTCATGAGTGTTTTTCACGTTTCACCAGGTTTGGATCTGGATTGAAAGCTTTAATACAGTAAAGTCATTCGGTGATTTGTTATGACGCAGATTTCGTATGCGAAACAGGGGAAGAACACTACTCAGATACGGCAGGTTGCGGTAGCGGAAAGATTACCAGCTGAGCTGATTCGGAAGAGGATCGCTGCGGGTCGTATCGTGATTCCTTGTAATCCGATTCATGCACCCTCGTCTCTTGGGATCGGGGAGGGTCTACGGGTCAAGGTAAATGCGAACATTGGGACGTCCCGTGAGTATTGTCATTTAAAGGAGGAAGTAAAGAAAGCAAAGATCGCTGTTCAGGCCGGTGCGCATGCGGTGATGGATCTCTCCACGGGTGGGGATCTTGATACGATTCGTCAACAGCTGTTGAAAACCGTGAAAGTCCCCTTTGGGACCGTCCCGATTTATCAAACCGGGATTGAGGCGATTACCAAGCATGGTTCGATTGTCGAGATGACCAGTGATGATATGTTCAACATGGTGGAGCATCAGGCGAAACAAGGGGTTGATTTCGCGGTGATTCATGTGGGGATCACCAAGGTTAGTGTGGAGCGTCTCCGGAAGCAAAAACGAGTGATTCCAATGGTCTCCCGAGGTGGATCATTCCATATGGCTTGGATCCTGCATCATGAGTTAGAAAATCCATTTTACAAGGAATTTGGGTATCTATTGGAAATCGCAAAAAAATATGATCTGACGCTATCCCTGGGTGATGGGATGCGGTCTGGCGCACTGGCTGATTCCAATGACCGGGCGAAGTTCCAGGAACTTCTATTGATCGGTGAGCTGGTGGAAAAGGCTCGAAAAGCTGGAGTGCAGACCATGGTGGAAGGACCAGGTCATATGCCTCTTTCTGATATTCAGGCGAATATCCAAGTGATGAAAACGGTGACTGATCACGCCCCGTATTTTGTCCTAGGGCCCCTAGTGACCGACATCGCGCCAGGGTATGACCATTTCGTAGGAGGCATCGGTGGAGCGTTCGCAGGGTTTTGTGGCGCTGACTTCCTCTGCTATGTGACACCAGCAGAGCATCTATGCCTTCCAGATGCACAAGATGTCCGGGATGGGGTGATTGCGACACGCATCGCTGCGCATGCCGCGGACCTTGCTAGAGGGATTGACCGTGATATTGACAGTACCTTTAGTTTAGCCCGAATGAATCTTGATTGGGAAAAGATGTTCAAACTCTGCATTGATCCAACCAAAGCAAAGGACTATCGCAAGAAACGATCCCCATCAGAGGATACCTCGGCCTGTTCGATGTGTGGGAACCTTTGTGCCCTGGAGATGGTGAAGAAATATTTGAAGAAAAAATAAAGAAAAAAAGGGGGATTTTTGGTTGGTTCCACTCCTTATCCTTCTGAGGTGATAAAGACGAACGGCCCGATTTTAAATCCATTGAAATTCTTAATAAGACCCGGTTGGTTTTCAGGAAATACTGTGATTGCGATATGGATTCTGCCCATCCCAAAGAAGTACCCTTGGCTTTGAATTGTTGTTGATGACTCCGCTGGTATGTTGATAATAATCCCCTGTGCTACCGTCTTTTCACGAAGCTGTAATGGACCCCAGGACACGTTAATCCAACAACGCACAAGCGAACAATTGTAGTCTCCAATGTTATTGATCGTGGCTTTGATGCCAATGGAGAACATTGGTGCTGTGATATTGATCTCTGGTGGTTTGAGCAGGAAAAGGGTGACGGTGGTACGGGAAATATTGATACGAGGTGGTGTGAAGCTGGTGTCTTTCGCCGTGAGAGTTACAATATACGTCCCAATCTCATTATAGAAATGGACAGGGTCTGTATTCAGTGGTATCGAAATACTCGTATTCCCATCACCGAAATCCCAAAGATATTGGGTGAAAATCGTTCCGTTGGTCACATTCCCATGGAACCGGACACCATTGGGGAAATATTCATACTGCATCATCCACCACCAGCTATACGGACCACCGGCATCACAGGTGAAATTCGTCCCCGGGCCACTGGCGATCACATTGATTTCATCGATGCTGAATTCCTGCTGATCCGCTGAGCTAGTTGTGTTACTATAATACTGGAATGCGATGCGTACATCGCTTTCCCCGATGTATGCTGAAAGATCGATAGGTTCCTGGTCAAGGTAATTTGATTCATACCATTTCCAGTCCGTGAACGGGTTCGGTGGCACCCCCATGTCCATATCATCAAAACTCCAGATGTTCGTCCAGTTCACTCCACCATCTGTGGAGATGCTGATGTTGAACTCGACATAGCGTTTATAGACCGTGGTATAATAACACGTGTACCAATGGAAGCTCAGACTGATTTTAGAATAAACGTTATTGAAATCAAGGTTTGGGGTGATGAGCCATTCATCCTGTACTGTTACGCTTGCGTCCCGATGTATCGTACCACAATACGGATCTGTGTAGGGAACCGTCGAGTCGATATACCAGGTTTCAGTCGGGTTTGTTTGTTGTAACGACCAGTCCCCTGAGTCTCCCTCAGGGGGGATGTTGCCATCAGTAAAATTTTCCTCTAACAAGATGAAGTCCACCGCGGAGGATGCCATGGGACCTGTGTATTTATTAAAGAACTTGGAAACCGTATACTTCTTTTCCAATGTATCTGCAGCACTGGAAAGCATAGGAACGCTACAACTGAGGAAAAGAAAGACAATCACTAGCGTACATATTTTTTTTATAATTTTTTCTTTTCTAACTATTTTTTTCATAATGGGTACTCCTCCCGTTAATTCTTCTTTAAAAATCAATATTACCTGGCTCTATTTAAATTATTTCCTACGAATTTAATTGTAACTTTTGTTACAATATATTTTATGAAAATTAATTCCTAAAAAAACATCCAATCTACAATACTATACACTTTTTTTTCACTTCAAAACAAACCCTATAAAAAGGAACACATGATTCCTAGGGGCCAATGGCTGATAAAAAAGACTCTGAGAAAAAAATGATTTTTCCCATCTTCATCATGGGATGTTTCTTTGTCATCATCAACGGGTTCGCATTACTGATGAAAAACCTCTTCCAGCCAACCTTTGAGGATGTCAACAACCCTGTTAACGTCCTATATATTTTTGTAATCATCATCGTCATGACCGTCATTATCCTTCTCATCGCCCGATATTGGAAGAAACAAGTCATCCAGGTGATCATCCTTTTTGCGATTGGATATACTGCTTTTTTTATTTTTATCCCCCTCCTGAGTTTCTTACCTGAGATGCTCTGTCTTGCTCTGTCTGTTCTTCTTGCTATTGCCCTTGTCGTAGCATTATACAAATATCCTGAATGGTACATCATCGATATCTGCGGCGTCATCGTCGGAGCGGGGGCAATTGCCATCTTCGGGATCTCCTTAAGTGTGCTGTTAGTAATAATTTTGCTTGTCGTCTTGGCTGTGTATGATGCGATATCAGTGTATCAGACGAAACACATGATTGATCTTGCAGACACGGTAATGGATCTGAAACTACCCGTCCTCTTGGTCGTCCCCAAGATATGGCGGTATTCCTTGATTAACGAAACGAAAACCCTCAAAGAGAAACTCCAGGAACATGAGGAGCGAGATGCGTTCTTCATGGGATTAGGAGACATCGTCATGCCAGGGATCCTGGTGGTCGCTGCCTATCAAAACATCCCTAATGGACTACCCGTCGCTCTCTCAGTCCTTGCTGGGACACTCATCGGGTTCTCCGTCCTTATGACTTTTGTGATAAAAGGAAAACCCCAGGCAGGGCTCCCCCTGCTCTGTAGCGGTGCCATCCTTGGGTATCTCATCTCTAGTTTCGTTTTCTTTGGAACACTGGTTGGACTTGGTATTTAATAATCGGTTTGAAAATGATTGTCGTTACACCAGATCTTCCTATCAAGATGTTGAAGGGGTTTATTACACACCGGGCAGGTGACTTTTTCTAAAAAATGCTCAAGCCACATGTCTCGCACCTGCAAGACGTCTTCTTTTTCGATACGTTGCAGGATTTTTTTTTCATCAGCGGTCTTTACTAGTTTCGTTAAATGGGAAAAGTTTATGGAATCATCCTTTTTTATCTGCATATACTCCAAGGGTTGTATGCTGGGGGTTTGTGACTGTCGTTCCGCTCGATGTCGAAGGAGGAGTGCGGCAAGGATGACTCCGCTGGCAAGTCCCCCAAGATGTGCGAAATGAGCAGTGCTATCCTGGATGGAGAAAAACACGATAATGGTTTCAAAGGCAGCAAACAGAATGGTTGCGTAAATGACCTTGATACGCATGATAAACATAATGCCAATGGGGACTGGCATCATAATTTCGTCTCGGGGATACGCGTAGGCAAACGCCCCAAGTATACCAAAGATTGCACCTGATGCTCCTACCAATGGAATCACTGAGCCGATGTTCAGGAAAGAATGCGTCAGAGCACCGCACACCCCGGTGATGAGATAGATAAGAATGAATTTTTTCGGCCCGATACGTTGTTCAAAGGCGACTCCCATGAAGAAGAAGACGAACATGTTCCCCAGGATGTGAACAAAATCACTATGGACAAACATCGAGGTAAACAACGTGTAGATATTCGGGAACATCTCCAGAGATAAGTAGATAGGTCGGAATCCGAGTTCGTTGATAATCTCCGATCGGAAGAACAAGCTGAGAAGGAACACGAAGAAATTCGCGATAATAATCGAATAGGTAAGTGTTATCTTTTTTAGGAACGCTATTATGAGTGTCCCGATCATGATAGCAATAGCAACCAGGGAAATTAAGGATGGCTGTAGAAATACTAGGTCCATTTCCGTTTTCTCCAATCTCGTAGAATCAACACGAGAGTGATGCAAACAACTACGGCAATCAACATGAGGTATTTATAATCTGCCCATATGAGCGCGGACGTATGTTTTTGAGAAGGCTCTAATTTCCAGTCGGAGAGGAAGACGGAGGCATAATACCGTGCGACATCCTGGTTTGTTATGAGAAGCCCTGCCTCCCGATTCTTCCGAATTGATTGTTCATTCCAGTTGATGCTTGAAATCAGCACCGTAGAATTATCAATGATCATTCCTTTGTTATGTAACGTGGTGAACGGAGACCAGTCGCTGGAGATGAACTTCACTTTAATTCCTGATGCTTCAAGATATTCCTTGGTCTCCTCCAACAGGGTGATCGTCTTATCAAAACTCTCTTGATAATCAAGAAGAACCAACACCTCGATGCCTTCTAAGGATTTGTTCACTAAATGTTCGATTAAGGGGCTTGGGATCTCACCCCAGTCTTTATAGATGTATAATTGCTGGATGTAAATTGAGCTGTTAGCTGCATCGATGGCATCCAGAAGAGCCTGTTCACTGGTATCAGGAGAAAACACGGGAGTGATTCTGAATGAGCCTGGGATGGTCTGTGCATTGAATTTTGGCTGATATGACCCTATTGGGACATAATAATCCAAGCGGAACTCCGGATAGTCAGTGAAATTCATCTCCTCAAGTGGATAACTATCAGTATGTAAAGGGTCCCAGTCATCTTGAAACACCTGCAGGAAGATTTCTGTTACCTCTTTGTTTCGAACAATGATCCCCCATTCTCGGTTCCCATAGCTTGGGTCTTTTGGGATCCCTGTTTTTGCCCAGTTACAACTTTCCACAATTACTGTTTCATTATCGATGAGCAGATACTTGGCATGATTGAATTGATACCGTGCTTTCACCTGGTTTTTCTCGTCACTAACCAGAAAACGGATTGCAGCACCCTGGCTTGCAAGATTTTTCAAAATGTAGATTTCTCGATCATCGATCCCGCCGATGGGGGAGCCTTCCATAAAGACACGAACAGTAACGTTCCGTTTAAGCGCGTCACAGAGTTCCTGATAGAGAAACGGATTGGTAAATTCATACATGTTCATATCAATAGAATATTGCGCCTTCTGCAGTTCATCGGCAATGACTGCAAAACTGGCATCCGGTGACACAAACAGAGTAACCTCCCCCGAACAAGAAATCGTCTGAAGCGGAAAATCCGATTGCCCGATTTGATAAATCCGATGATGGGACCAATCTGATGCTGAATCAGTATCATACCAGGTTTCATTGCTGTGGTTCCGTTTCAGGATGATGCCTTGACCGGAGGATGGAATCGCTGGTCCTTCCCACCCGGAGACGTACTCATCGGTCTCTCCATAGATGATCAAATCCATCAAGCTATTCGATGCACTATAGACTCCGACCAGGCCGCCAGTGCTGCTGAAACTGACTGATCGGAATGTTTCTAGCTGGGGGACATCTGATCGGGAGTCCACCGCGTATTCAAAACTAGGGAGCTGCGCGGTTTCCCAGAAGAAAGCTGAGGCATCCTTTGTGAGAAACCACGTGGTATTTGGTGGCATGATGGTCTGTTCAGGGAAAAGTATCTTTGGCCGATCATCTGGTTCTTTCCAGGGTTTATCCGTCACATACCACCCTGATACATCAAGAGAGATATTCATTGGGTTGAGAAGTCTAACATATTCTGCATTGATGTTCGGATGAGTATCATAATACAGTTCAGTAATAAGAACCGAGGCTGAGGATTCCTCCACGGTTTCCTCAGACACAGTCTCCTCTGTACCACCTTCTCCAGGTTCCTCCACCTGGGATTCTGGTAAATTTTCACTCCCTGGAGTGGGGTTGTCGCATTCATAGAAATCACTGAGGGTATCATCAGTATCCACTTGGTGGTATCGTGCGAGGCTATTCCCTTCTGAGGGTATCCCAAATGGAACACCGGGGACATCCTCGTAATCCTCTCCCCATTCCACGGCATCAACACAGGTGCCCTCTGGATCCATAAGAATGAGTTTCTCCTGTTGATTGTTTAGTCCATACCCGCCGAGAGTGCTGTCATCGACCAATAATCGAACCGATGTATCTTGAATCTCATAACTGTCATAGACAGTTGTACCCTTATCAGTAACAATCGCATACCCACCCGATGGAATACTACATGAACCATCACCATGATCGGGATCCCCCTGGAGCAGGTCTGTTTCTTTTTCATCAGCGATCATCCAGCCTTCGACATTCACCACTTCTGACGTCGGATTGTACAGTTCAATCCATTCGTTTGTAGCTTCACCTTCTGAAGGATGCATCATGACCTCAGTGATGAGAAGTGTCGTTGGTGGTTCTGAGGCGACTAGAGTGTTCAATCCCGGTGATATAAGACCAGCGCCGATACAAAATAAAAGTAGTATCTCCACATAACAATTTTTCCGAATCATACAATATTCTCCCAGACTTTTTATTTGTGTAAGGGCGGGGAGGGATTTGAACCCTCGTAGGCGGATCTGCAGTCCGCCACATAGCCACTTTGTTACCCGCCCGGCTTCCTGTTGATTTGAAACGTGTTATATGGTCAAAGTCGTAGTTATATAGCTAAGGTGTAACCGAATATTCAGTACTCTATTTTAATGGTTTTGGTCTAAAAGCTCGAGGAATAATATATATTTGTTGTTTTCTTCAAAATATAAATGCAAAATCTTTTGTTCGAAAAACAATGAAATGTTCATTTGTTTGGAAGTCTGTGTCTTCTGTCCAGATTCCGTCGACTTTTATTGCACATGCTAGAGCTACGAATGGAGCGTCATTAATATCATCAATAAGTGTTTGTGCTTTGTCGAGGAACTCTTGATATTCTTCTTTAGGGATTATCATGATTTTTTCAAAGAGTAATGCTAGGAGGAGATCGAATTCCTCGTGGGTGAGATGCGCTTTTTTTCGAATGACTACCTCATATTTTTTTAATTCTTGCAATGTATAATCTGGTGTGATGAATTCTAGTAATGGATAATTGATGATTTGTCGTGATAAACTGTCTTTTATAAGGGAAGCAATAATCCTGTTGGTATCAATAACGAGTTTCATTATCGAAGACCGTGTTTTTTTGCAATGTCATGTTTTATTTTATTTCCTATGGTAAGAGCGTCTTTTTCAGTTAGTTCACTTTTTGAGAGCAGTTTATCCATGATTTCTAGCTTTCGTGCTTGCATCCATATCGCTTGTCGTGCGACTTCGCTCCACTTTATTTCTTTATGTTTTTTCATAATCTTACTGAGCTCTTCTGGTATTGCTAAGGTCATGTTCGTCATAATACATCACAATAAGTATAATATGTATTTTTACTTATTTAAGGGTTTTGTCTAGATCGTTTAAAGTTTTTTGTTATATTATATTACGAAAAAAATAGGCCACGTTGTTACCCGCCCGAACGTTTTTTTCACCTGACGCTTGAAAGGTTCTACGCTTTAAAGAATATCTTAAGAATTCCCTGTACCATTGGAACAATTTTGGTTCAATTATCCACCGAATGCTATGCGTCTCCTTTCAAGAGATCTCTACCTTCAGACATGTATCTCATATAAAAATTATTTATATTATCAAAGATATTACCCTTCTTAAGGAGAAAATCATGAAAAAGATGGTAATATTCATCGCATGTCTTCTAGTAACCATCAATATTTTTTCTGCAAGTGCTATGAAAAATGCTCAGAAACCTACAACAGGGAATTCAGGGTGGCTTGAGACTCGTGATGGCGTAAGGATCCTTCATGTGAGCGGTTCAAACTATGAAATGGGTTATCAACATGGCTCACTACTCAAAGAAGAAGTCGGCCAGGACATTCGTGCTTTTTTGAATTATTCACATGATTCCAAGGAATATCTCCTCAGTGTCTGGGCTCAAATGCAAGAATACGTACCCCCGGAGTATATCGATGAGATGCACGGGATGGCTGATGGTGCAGAGATCTCCTTTGATGATCTTGCTGCTGCAAATATAGAGATCATCATTGGTCATATCGTTGCCTGTTTTGGTATCTCCGCTTGGGGGAATGCCACCGTTGATGGTCAGTTGTATCAAACACGTAGCTTTGATCAACCACTTGATATTTCCGACCCGCAGACAGGCACGCTTGTTCATGATAACGCTGTTCTCATCATCCGTAATCCCGAAAATGGCTACGCATCAATCGCTCCCTCATTTGCTGGTTCCATGCATGGGGGCGGAGGGTTTAACGAACAAGGAATCGCAGTCGGCCAGCAAGCGTTATGGAGCAAGGATTACTCGTTCCATGGTGCACCTGGGCAGATTCGGGTCCAAGAGGTTCTTGATCATGCAGCAACCGCACAAGAAGCAATAGATATTTTGATTTCAAACAAGGATGTCGCCTGGAATTTCATTGTCTCAGATAGTAAGATACCTGCTGGCTATGTGGTGGAGGTAACAGGAAATTATTCGTATGTTGGGTCTTGTGACACTTCAACAGAATCACTCAGCCCCTTTTGGAGTATACCTGATGTTGTGAGAAGAACGAACTTTTTTATAGACCCCACCTTAGCAGGTACTCAAAGGGAAAAATATGATCCAAGCGGGTTGCTTAGTTTTTTAAAACTTGTGAAAAGAACGGATGTGTTTTTCGCTGTTTGGAGAAGCTACAAGGTAGTCAGTGAAGGAATTGAGCGGAACTATGGAAAAATGGATTTGAACAGCACCATGAAGATGATGCGTGCCTGTTATAGTGGGAAAACCGATTTTCTCCTGCATTTGATTGTGGTACTTGCCGAGGGAACAAGTTTCAACCGAGCATGGAACCTATGGGTTGCAAACCCAGAGACTGGTGATATTGTCGTGTGTTATGCAAAAGGAACAAGCATTGCTTTTGAAAATCCGGTTCATTATTTTAATTTCTATACTTTGCTTAATGCGACTCCTCCATACAAGTGAACAATTAAATAAATCCTGGATAAAAAAACATTATATTCTAAAAAAATACTTGTGTGTTTAACGATCACATCACGAGGAACACCTCGATGTACAATCCAATAGAACTATCGAAAAAAACTGAGGAGCTTGTCGTAAAGGATGAGTTGAAGAAATATTACCGTTTTCGACCTGCTGGTTTTTATGGTGGCATTGCGACTGCTGATACTGTTGGATGTAACCTACGTTGTAAATTCTGCTGGTCAAGTCAAAGCGTCTGGGATGCAAAAAATACTGGTGAGTTCTATTCCCCAAGAGACGTTGCTGAGCGACTCCAAAGGATTGCGGATTCAAAAGGATATCATCAACTCCGAATCTCTGGTGGTGAACCAACGATCGGAAGACAACATCTGCTAGAAGTCCTTGAAGCACTCCCTCGGAGATATGCGTTTATTTTAGAGACAAATGGTCTCCTTCTTGGGTGTGACAAGGACTATGTACACGCTCTTTCTTTTTATCCACAGCTTCATGTACGAGTTTGTCTGAAGGGGGCGGACTCTGAGGAGTTCTCTTTGTTCACAGGAGCGAACCAAGGGTTTGATTTTCAGATGAAAGCATTGCAACTCTTGCAGGAATATCAGATGAATTTTAATATCGCTCTTGTTTCAACTAATCTTGTGAAAAAACAAGATTTTTTCAAACGATTAGAGGACCTTGGTTTGGGTTCGGTGATGCTTGAAGAAGAGGAAATACAACTCTATCCCCTGGTAAAAAAGAGGTTGCTCCAAGAACAGTTATTACACTATTTTGAATGAAAAAGGATTGGTTCAGGCGCTCTGTTTCATCCCTGGATATCGTATGGTGCTTTGGCTGGTTTCCAATCAAAATTCAGAAAAGGAATCCACTTATGAATAATCATCCCTCCGAACTGACCGGGGATTATTTTTGGCAGGATGCGTGAGGTGTTCCAGTAGTTCTGTTGCCATTTTGAGAAAAATGAGGTGGTGAAGAACGCTTGTTGCTGATTCTGAAGCAAGTTATTCTCCTGGATTATTGTGAATAAGGTGAATACTAAATTGATCCCAACGGTGTTGTTGGTGATGCTGTTGCGTCTGATGTAATTCTTAAACATGGCTGCTTGGATCTCGATGCCGGATCCTTCCCCGTTGCCATCGATAATGTTCCCAGATACTGTCACGTTTCCAACGATGACACCTATTATCCCTGATGAGCAGTTCTGTAAGGTGTTATTTGATATAGTGAGGGACTCTGAAGAGGTGATAAGGATGCCGTATTCGCAGGATCTCACGGTCGTCTCGGTGATATGGACCGCCCAGCTGTCGCTGATATATATCCCGTTGATGAACTCGTTTTCCTGACTATCCACCGTGAATCGTTTGAACACCGCGCTGGTGTCATCAATATGGACGATTTCTGACTCGTTACTCCCTATAATTAAGGTCGTATCTTGGTCTTCCCCCAGGAGAGTTATCGATTTATTGAGTAGGATACTTTCATTGTATAACCCGCTGTAGACAAACACGGTGTCTCCGCCGCTGGCATCATCGATGGCATCCTGGATTCGTGAGTAATTCTCAAGACCGGTTCCCCCGACGTAGAACCAGTCGCTCTCGGTTGTCATCTTACTTTGAGTATCGATGGTTTCTGCGTTGGAGGGGATGATGCAGACTCCTAGGAATATCAAAATGATTCCAAGGATGAGGATTTTCTGTTGACCTAGGGTTTTTTTCAAGAGAGCTAACTCCTTATTCTATTTATATAGGATTCATACTTTAAAAATATATCTCAGGATTCTTCCTATTACCAGTGGTTTCTATGGACGAGTTCTTTGATATCCTTTCGTTTCGATGCTTTACTTTTCTTTGTTGAATACCCAAGGGGGATCAGGGCGACAGGGATGATTTCTGGGGGTATCTGTAGTATTTTTGAAACGATTCGTTGGTCAAACGCACCCACCCAGCAGGCTTCTAAGCCATAATCGACCGCGCAGAGCAGGATATGTTCAACGGCAGCGGAAGCATCCTGGATGCAGAAGAGTTCTTTTCCCCGTGTTCCATAGGGGGCGATGCGTTTCTGATTTGCGCAGACCGCAATCACGACAGGTGCTTGGATGAGGAACATCTGGTTCAAGGCAGCAGCACAGAGTTGTTCTTTGATGTGTTTGTCTTCGATGATGATAAAATCTCTTGCCTGCAGGTTCCCCGCGGAGGGTGCCAGGTTTGCTGAAAGGAGGATTTCCTCAAGTATTGTTTTTGGGATCGGGGTGGATGAAAAGCTTCGTACACTTCGGCGGTTTCGAATCACTTCTTTAAGTTCCATGGGAAAATCATGTGTGAAATCATCATTTGTTAATAAATATAAGCTATTCGAGGGAGAGAACGAATTTTTATATATATTTTTATATATCTTATTTTAATTCCTTTTCACGGCATTTACCATTGTTCCGGAGAAATGTACTCCCCATGCTTCTGCTGAGCCGCCATCAGTCGCTTCTCCTGGTCCTTCAGAACCGAAAAAACAACCGTTGGTGTATCAAAAATCCGTGTACGGAAAATAACCTCCATCCTCTGCATCTTCGCAATGTTCTCCGGGACCCTGGTGGTAAATTGCTCAATATATTCTTTCTTCCCATATTGTTTCTCAAGAACCTCTGAAAACAACACCTGAAGATCTCCATAGAGGGGAATTAACCCCGTGGGTGTTCGGATCGCATCGACCTCACCGGTGACACGACGCTCCATCCACTTCAACCAAATCTCTTTATCGTTCTTCTCATTCAACCAACCGCCTTGCCGGTCCTTCAGGAAATAATTCACCGAAAAGACCCGTGGTTGAGTCGAAAGTCGCGCTCCGAAATCCAAATTATTCTGGATATACTGGCCAATGGGAATTGAGAGGAAATCGATATTCGACATCGGGTTGAACACCCGGACCCCCTCCTTCCCGAGAGTTGCCGCGGTCGTCTCAGACTCAAGGCAGGCTCCTTTGGTGATAATCCCATGGACCCAGTCAAAGGACTCCTCGACGGGAACAGACGTGTCTGAATCACGACCACCATAGATTATCCCATGAACCTCAACCCCTTGTGGATCATGAAGATGGGTATCCAGGTTAGGGAGGATCTCTAACCGAAACGTGAACCGAGCGTTCTTATGGGATGCTGGGACACTCCCACCTTTTTCATCGACCTTCCCATCAGACCATTCACCAGAAAAATTCACACCCTTCGCAGGACGTACCCCGGATTTCCCATTCCAATACACATCATCTTCCGCCGTCACCAAGACATTGGAGAAGATTACCTCCGCTGGATGCGTCAAGGCATTCCATTGTAATGGATCGTTTTTCTCATTAATCCCCTCGATGATGCCAAAGATCCCTGCCTCGACATTCACCGCCCGAGCTCTCCCATCAATGATACGGAGATACGCAATGTCATCACCAATGATTTTCTCCCCGTTCATCATCGCTGTCGACGTCTTCCCACACATAGAGGGAAACGCTCCCGTAAAATACCTGATCCTGCCACCCGGGCTCGTAACGCCCATCACCAACATATGCTCCGTCAGCCACCCCTCCTGGGCACACCGATGGATTGCCAGACGCATCGCCAGCTTCTTTAAGCCAATGCTATTCCCACCATACTGTGTGTTCAGACTGTAGATGACTTCATCCTGAAGATCG
Organism: Thermoplasmatota archaeon; assembly: GCA_025457885.1. Classification (GTDB taxonomy): domain Archaea; phylum Thermoplasmatota; class E2; order DHVEG-1; family DHVEG-1; genus SM1-50. The sequence goes on from JALOTN010000021.1 coordinate 13,747, forward strand.
ATATACACCCGTTTTTGCTCCCGGTTTTTGCTCACCAGCAACCCAAAACCAGCTTCCTCGAGTGCCCCTTGGGAATGAACGAATTTAAAAAAACGAGCGTTCCTTCCTTGTCTGAGAAACTCTTGATAGCCTTGCCGGTAGAGGAGATCCTCACTATGTGCGACATAAGCGGAATCCGTCAGTTGGATACACGGAATCGAGAATACTGAATGAGTCGGCCCAAGACAGTAGAACCTGATAAACAACTCATGACCCTTCATGATGTTCTTCATAATCTGGGATACTTCCTTCAGACCTTCATCCCGATTCATTGTGTTTAACTCCGGACCAAGAGTTATTCCTGGATGAACCAGAAATTTCGTATGAGCCTTGTCTCTTGCCTGGTCGTAATATCCATCAAAATGGATGGTATGACCCTTCATGGCAAGTGCCCGTTCCTCATGATTGCGTATCGCTGCCTCCCTGATATACTGCTGGTCCTCTATCAAGTCCGTACCAACAAAGACACGTTCTGGATTACAAATCTCAATAGAGCGGATGATGAACTGGTTGATCAATGGATTGTCGAGTCGAAGAATTTTCTGATAATCATGATCGGATAAACGATTTTTCAAAACTAACAGGGTCTCTCGTGTCACTTACTTTCCCCCAGGATGCCCTTCACAAAAACTCCTCAAAATGATATCGCATCTCAATATTTAAAACAGGATGAAACAAAAGAAATTGATAGGATTATTCGATTGCCGTGCTCCTTTTTTTTCTCGTGATGCGATGAGAGAGGATATCTTTTCGGTACACCCTCCATTCAAACACATAATACAGAATATTCAGCAAAGCAACTCCCATAATCAGAAACACATATTTATCCATATGAAGCGAGAATTCATATTCATTCCAAAACGTAGTCATCACCAGACCACCCCCCAGCAATCCAAACACCCATATCATCGTCATGATGGTAAAACCAATATTCAGGGCACATCGTTTCGTCTCCCCCCTCTGATATAGCGAGCCAAGCTGAGCCAGCAACACGATGACCAATGCAGTAGGGATCACCCAGTAAATACGCGAGTAGATTCTCTCAGGGGGTAGTTCGGGGTACTCGGTGAGAATCAGCAGCAAGCAGGAGAGCGGGATAACAAAATAAAAGCAGAATGCAAGCCATGCTTTTGGTGCGACAAATCTTCTCTTATGTGACATACTCGATGCCTACCTCCAGGAGACGGAAAACAGGGGTGTTTTCTTCGAAACCAACGAGAAAGGAGGCGGTGAACTTTACAGCCCCCTCCGTGATGAGGAGCGGCGTGATGATTTTGCAGCTGATGTTCTGTAACGATTCTGAATAGGGAGTGATCGTCAGATTAAAGACAAATCCATTCCCTGAGGCGTAACAGATCTCCGGGAGGGAAAGTAAGGAGAAGATGTCTCCTATTGTCGTGATTGATCCGTTCTCCGTGATGTTAAAGAGCGTGCACAGACCTCGGATGCCTGCCTGAATAGTCTGATTATCGGAGATATTAAGGGGTGGTTGGGTCCAGGGGATGTCGATTGTTTCATTGGCGGTGAACTCCACAAGTCCAAACATATATAACGCATCGATGTCGAGAAGGAGTTGTAGCGTCGTACTTTTGTAGATAAGACTGAACCAGTCGAAGAACGAGATGGTGTCCAGATCGATTGGGACGAACAGATCAAAGGTGGTATTGGTACCACGAAGCACCACCAGCCCCTGTTTTTCATACGAGACGAGTGGTGTATGATCTTTTTTTACAAGCTGAGCAGAAATATCGATGTCGCGGATATCATAGGCACCTTGATTTCGGACAGAAAATGAGGTGCGGAAGAGGATTTCCTTTTTCAGCGGATCAATGGACCATTCGATTTCTTCTTCAGAGGGGAGCGTGACTGAGATTCCTTTTGTCGCGATGGTAAAAAGATTCCCGATGGTCAAGGATGTAACCAGACCCGCCATGATGAGGGCAACGACTCGTAGATAGGTGAGTTGTTGCCGGTTCATTAGTCGTCCCCTACTCCTGTTGTTTCTATAGGTTGTTCGTCATGTTTTTTTATGCTTGTTGTTCCTTGGATTTTATGAGAGATAGTCATGGGTTGTCTCTGCTGGTGTTTCTCGACGAAAAAGATATCTAAAAGTACCAGGAAAAAAACCCAGGAGGTGCAACCGTTGTTTTTTCTGTGGTAAAAAACAGGTGTCGTGTGATGTGGTGTGTTGGTCAAGTACCAGTACCTCCCTACTCAATGTATGATACTCTTTGTCATTGCTATTATTAAGATGTATCGAAGCATTGTTTCAAAACGATAAAATGACACCAATAAAAAAAATTCATTTTTTTACAAAATCATTTTGTCCGACAACACATTATTATTTCAGAGGTCTTCATAATTGTACAGAATCCTCTTTCCTAAGATTTATATCCCTGGTCTGAATTATTATTTATCGGTGAACCATTCATGTTGAACGGGAGTTGGGTACGAAAAGTGTTTTGTATTGTGTTTTGTGTTGTCTTTTGCAACACGATGTTTTTGCCGTTCGCGATAGCAGAGTCTGGGGATGAATATCTGTTGCCTCCACCACTGTCTGTTGAGATGAAACAGGAGGAATCGATGTTTCGTCGGATGTCTGTGCGTGATTTTACCAATGACACCGTGACTGATGAGGAGTTGTCAACTATCCTATGGGCTGCCTGTGGTTTTCAGTCTGATGGTGATCGGACCATCCCAGGGATTAACACTACCTTTGCTGGGATCATCTATGTGTTGAAGGAGGATGCTGCGTATATCTACAATCCGGTGAACCATTCACTGGTTTTTTTCAAAGCGGGGGATTGGCGTGATGAGGTTGGTTGGCAGTATGTAGCACCAATCCAGCTGGGGTTGTGTTATGATACTACCCTAGCTGATTCTTGCTTTGGTGGTGCAGAGCTTGGTCAGATTGGTCAGAACATCCAGCTGATGGCCAATGCCCTGGGGCTTGGTACGGTGGTGTGTGGGCAGATTCCTCCTGCGATCGAACCATTGGGCATCCCAGAGAACCAGGAAGGGATGATTGTGATGCCGCTTGGCCATCCGATCTCTGTGTATGATTTTCGGAATCGTCCGTTATGGTTTTCCACCTTTCCCCGACTCAAAACCTCACCGATTTCCTTAAGCACTGCCCTAGAGACACGGAATGAGTCAACCTCGTTTCATGGAACCTTGTCCAAAGCAGAGATCAGTCAGTTTCTCTGGTGCACCTATGGGTTCTCCCCGTATGTTGATAGGAGTGACCAGGAGCGTAATTCCATCATCCGGCATCGTGTGGTCCCTAGCGCTCATGGGTATTATCCTTTCAAAATGTACGCGGTCACTGAAAACGGGGTGTTTTACTATCAACCGAACCTGCTGGTGAAGTTTAACCGATACCAGGTGGATTTCATCGGTCTGCCGATTGTAACGTATCTTTTCAAGAAAGTTACTGGTGACTATCGCCAGGAGATCGCTGAAGCGTCTGGTCAACCATCTATTGCATCGGCACCGCTTATCATTCTTCCTGTTCTTGATATTGAAATGACTCGTCCCCCTGGGAAAGATGATTTATCTGGGGAGGAGGATCGTCGGTTCTGGTATTTCGAGGCGGGAGCCGCTGCTCAAAATGTGCTTTTAGAGGCGACCGCGTGGAATCTCTCTGCAGCCCTTATCCTGCCTGATGATATACCTGCTTTACAATCAGTATTATACCTGGATGAGGAGTCCCTCCCGCTCTTCCTCTTACCAATCGGAACGTAGATGTGCAGCACTCGAACTTCACCTGAGTATAACTTTACTTGACTTTTTAATAATCCTTATATATAATTCATGAGTTTCTTTGTTCTTAAGAAAGGGGGAGACTATGAGTGGGCTATTCGGTGTCATCAGTACGAACAATTGTATTTCAAGCTTGTATTATGGAACTGATTATCATACGCATCTGGGGACGGAGTATGGTGGCATCGCATTCATCGAAAAAAACGGACAACCGGTGAAGAAGATCCATGATATCAAGAACTCCCAGTTCAAATCGAAGTTTTACGAAGGTTCGGATAAAATCAAAAGCCATCTGGGGATCGGCGTCATCTCCGATCGGGATCCACAACCATTAACGTTTGAAAGCAAGTTCGGGGCGTTTGCCATCTGTTGCGCGGGTCTTGTAGCCAATAAAGAACACCTTGCAAAGGAGCTTATCGAAAAAGGAGTGACGTTCAGCGAGATCGACCGGGGGGACATTAACACCACTGAGCTTGTCGCGCATTTGATCAACGAAGGAAAAAGCATCACGTATGGGATCGAACGGATGTATGAGAAGATCATCGGCTCAATATCCCTGCTGCTTCTCACAAAGAACGGGATTTACTGCGCTCGGGATCGAAATGGAGTCACCCCTCTAGCCATCGGTCAAAAAACCGGGGAGACTGCGGTCGCCAGTGAGACCTGTGCCTTCCCCAACCTAGGTTTTACGGTGAAGAAATATGTCGCCCCGGGGGAAATCGTTTTTCTAAGTAAAAAGGGTCTTGAGGGGAAAAAGAAAGGTCGCCCCGGCAGTAAGATTTGTGCGTTTCTCTGGGTCTACACCGGGTTTCCAGCCTCCACCTACGAGGGCATCAATGTCGAGAAGGTTCGGGAGAATTGTGGAATGTTCCTTGCAAAACGAGACACCGTACAAGCGGATCTTGTCTCCGGGATACCGGACTCTGGTGTCGCCCATGCGATTGGGTATGCCATGGAGTCAAAGATGCCGTACCGCCGAGTGCTCATTAAATACACTCCAGGATATGGTCGCAGCTATACCCCTCTTTCCCAGGAGTTGCGGGACCGCATCGCGTTAATGAAACTTATCGCAAACGATGCGATCGCACAGGGGAATAAAGTGGTGCTCTGTGAGGATTCCATCGTACGGGGGACACAACTGAAGAATTTCACGGTGATGAAGCTGATGCAAGCAGGTGCAAAAGAGGTGCATGTACGGCCAGCCTGTCCACCGTTAATGTTTCCCTGCGTGTATAATCTGTCGACGCGGACGATCCAAGAGCTGGTCGCTCGAAGGGCGATTTGTGCTCTTGAGGGAAAAGATGTCGAGGATGTCTCAGAGTATCTGAATCCTACCTCGGAGAAGTATCACCGGATGGTGGAGTGGATCAGAAAAGACCTTGGGGTGACGTCCCTGCAGTATCAGTTGTTAGATGATATGGTAGAGGCGATTGGACTGCCCAAGGAACGTCTCTGCTTATATTGTTGGATTGGCAAAGGAGTACAGAAAAATCTGCAATCGTATCAGGAAACAAGACCAAAAGAAATCCTTACCTGCGAGTGATTGTTTCAAAAAAAATGAAAAAAAAAGATAGGAATGAGCGTTGTTTATTTTATTTTGACTTTGGTTGATTTGGTCTCTGGTTTGGGTTCTGCCTTTGGTACGGAGAGATTTAGGATTCCGTCTTTAAATTCTGCTTCGACGGTGTCTGTTTTTATCTTATCTGGGAACTCGACACTGCGGTAGAAACTCGTGCAGCTGCGTTCACGTCGGAGCCAGTTCTTGGAATCCTCGTTTTCTTCGGTTTCGTGTTTTGCGGAAATCTCAATGCCTGTTGGCGACACCTCGATGTTGATGTTTTCTTTGGGGATACCAGGGATTTCTAGTTTCATCTCGTATCGGTTCCCGAGGTCTGCGACATCCATCATAGGACTCCGCAGGTCATCGTAGGTGCTGAGGAGACTGGTGTTGGGTCTCCAGAAGAGATCGTTGAAGTTCGTACGGAACTGGTCGAAGAGCTGGTCCATGTCGGTCCAGAGATCATAGGGTCTTCGTGGGGAGATTTCCCCTGTTTTTCCTTCAGTAGGTCGTATAGCTAACTTGTCTTTTTTTCCTTTTATGAGTGCCATAAGGTCTACCTCCATTCGTTCTTTTTTCTAAAAATTGGTATAAAAGCACATCTATAAAAACATTTCGTTTTATTAGTAGTTCCTACAGTTCATCCAACGAAGGAACAAATGGCTGAAAACAGAATTTGTACAAGCCATGAATAGGGTTCTGGATAAAAACTCTTTAATTCATTCAGATAAAAAAAGTATATCATAATTAATAAACAGGGAGGAAGTAATTTGGAATACGACCGTCTAAAAACAGTATAGAAACAATTAAATAATAATGATAATGTTAATGATACATTTCAAGGGAGCTACTATGAAAAAAATATTTTCTTTTATGATAAGCATCCTCTTTTTATTTGGAGGAATTGGTTTAAATGGAACCGCACAAGAAAATCATTTGGAAAAACAAGTAGTCAAAGAAAAAAATTTTTCGTCAATCGATGACATCTCAACGTATCGCTACCAACTCGCCTTAGGACAGATTATGCCACCAAAAACATGGTCGATTATTGCGACATATCCGATAATCGCAGATGCATCAGGACTTGCATTTGATGGAACCTATCTCTACTGTGGCGTATACGGAACACTTGGTAATAATATTTACCAGATTAATCCCCAAACAGGCAGTTACACCTTACTTTTTACAGGTCCACAAGATGATACTTATGGTCTCACCTACGACGGACAATATCTCTGGGTAACGGACCACCCAGGGAGTAGTTCAACACCGGCGGTAGCGATGAAGCTCGGCTGGGATGGTTCGATTCTTGCACAATTTAATCTTCCAACCCATTATATATCAGGGATAGCGTATGATAATGGGAATTTCTGGGTTTCTCGCTACTATCCAGATCCGGGGATGATTTACAAGGTTGATACTTCAGGAAACATACTTCAGCAATTTAATGCCCCAGATAATCAACCATGGGATTTATGTTTGGAAAATGGGTATCTCTGGATGGCGGATTACTGGGGGGATGCCCTTTATAAAATAAATACTACAACAGGGTCTGTAGTAGAAAGCCATAGTTCTGAATATATTGATCCTGCCGGGGTGGTCTATGATGGACAATACCTTTGGTATTGTGATAATGGAGAGGGGACTTATGACTACCTCTACAAAGTTGATCTTGGAGGATCTGGAACCCCAGCTATCAATGTTGTAGAGACGTTCCATAACTATGGTCCTGTTACTGTTGGAGAATCAATATCCTGGGATGCGACAGTGCAAAATACCGGAACCGCACCACTTGTCCTCAACAACGTCACAATTACTGGATCACCTTATGTTACCTGTTCAACTACATTTCCTATTACGATTTCCCCGGGAAATCAAATCCCGCTACCTTTTTTATATGCTCCATTAAACTATGGTCCCTTGAATGCAAATGCCACAATCTCCTCTAATGATCCTCTTCATCCAACCGTACAAATTAATCTTGTTGGAAATGCGATGAATCCTGGTCCAGATATCTACCTTCCTGAACCTATCTTTAATTATGGGGAAGTACGTCTTCATGCCTATACCCGATGGTTCATGGAGATAGCCAATCTAGGAGATCAACCTGTAATTATCTCGGATATCTCCAGCAATGAGGCCCAATTCACAATAGATACCACAATAACATTTCCGATAAATATTGACATTCTTTCATCGGTGAAAGTCGGTATTTGGTTTCAACCAGAGGAACCAATTTCATACAACGGTATTGTGACAATTACAAATAATGATCCTGATGCAAATCCCTATGAAGTCCAAATACAAGGAACCGGTGTTTTCGAAACCTATCCGATTGGTCAGATACTTTGGCAGTATCAGGTCCCTGATGATTCTTATGATACAAGCCCAAAAGCTATGTCCGCTATCAATGATATCAATGGAGATGGAAGAAGCGAATTGATAGTTGGTTCAGAGGATGACTATATCCGTTGTCTTAATGGTAACTCATTTTCAAGTGCTGATACCCTTTGGGAATCCATGATTGGCTCAGTGTATTCACAACTCGATCTTTCAATAACAGATGACATCGACAATGATGGATATCCGGATATCGTGGTTGGGACTGTTTGGGGTGGACGATCAATTTTTACCATTTCCGCTAGAACGGGTCAAACTCTTTGGCAACACGACACTGGAGAATACGGTGATGGCGGATGGGTCTATCAGGTAGACTGTCGGTTTGATTATAATGGTGATGATATTATTGATGTTCTTGCAGCGACAGGAGATGATTCCACAGGTACCGGCCCGAAACGAGTGTACTGTTTAGATGGAATTACGGGTACGTCTATCTGGGAATGCCCATTGAACGGACCTGTTTTTTCTGTTATCGGTATTGAGGACTGCACTGGTGATGGTTACCCTGATGCAGTCGCAGGTGCTTCAAATGACGCAGAAACCATTGGGAAAGCTGTTGGCATTAATGGAATCACAGGAACTTTGCTTTGGACCTTCACCGTTGAAGGATCTTCTGTCTGGGCACTAGAACAGATAGACGATTTCTCAGGGGATGGGATTAAAGATGTTATAGCTGGGGATTTCGTTGGAAATATCTATGGATTAGGAACATCAACTGGAACTGAAATTTGGCAAAACAGTTGCGGAAGCGTCATAATAACACGATTCTCGAAACTTGATGATGTGAATGGTGATAGCCATCCCGACATCATGCCTGCGCTCTTAGCATATGGTAGCGGTCATATAACATACCTCATTGATGGATTCACTGGACAATTCATCTGGAGTGCTTATGTGGCTGATAAACCTGCAGTGGTAGAAAAAATCGAGGATATCTCTTGGGACGGTATCAATGATGTCGTTGTTGGAACACTCTATACGGATAATAACTGGTATTTCCTTGATGGGGTTGATGGCACAATCCTTAAGTCAGGACCCTATGCATCCCCTGTTGATGCGATCACTTCGATACCAGATGTCGTTGGCGATACCTCTATGGAGCTGATTGTTGGGGGGCGAGAAGGACAGATTACATGTTACTCTGGTGGATATCCTGTCAGAATAACCGCAGATTTCACTGCAGATATCACTGAGGGGCTCGCTCCTTTAACTGTTAAGTTTTTTGATGCATCGCTTGCAGAGAATACGACAATTACCTCATGGGAATGGGATTTTAATAGTGACGGAACCATCGATTCACAAGAACAGAACCCTACCTGGGTTTTTGAAGAATCCGGATCCTACAATATATCCCTAACCATCTCAGATGGGACGATATCCGATTCAGAGATCAAGGAGGATTACATTACCGTTATTCCCTTTGAACAACTATTACTCATTGGAAATATCTCTGGTGGCTTTTTCCAAATAAAAGCGGAGCTTATGAATCCTTCCACAATCGAAATAACTGAAGTGAACTGGAGCATCTCCCTCAACGGTGGATTTATTCTAGCAGGGAAACAAAAAACAGGTCAGATTGATTCCATTGCCGCAGGTGATTTTTCTATAATAACCGATCGCCCTGTCATTGGGATTGGAAGGGTCAGTGTTACTGTGACAGCAGAAGTACCAGGTATGAATCCAATAACAAAAACCGCCGATGGATTTGTCTTCCTCTTCTTTATCATCATACGATAACAACAGTGATGCCCTCCCCTGTGACATCCTAACCTATCCAAAAAAACACAGTCGAAATCGACGTAGAAAAACCATGAAGATGTTCGACAATCGATCTAGTAAATAAATACCATCTCCACCATTCGACACCACAGTTAAATTTAAACGTAAAAAAAAGACCATATTCGATTAATTTTCCGCTCTTCTTATAAGACAATAATCCCACTCCACAGTAACGCTAAATCAAAATGCATTCTTCTGAACATTAATCTCTTTAATGTGAAGCATGATGGCTTAAAATCTCACCTGATGAAAATGATTATACAATCATCTAATTTCCACAAAATTTTTCATCAATCTGATAAAGAAACTTTAATAACAAACCATATTATTTCAGGAAACAAAGAAAAAAACATTTCTTAGTAAAATGATCTGAGGATTGTGATGGGAACCCATAAAAAACTCTATCTTATCGTTCCATTGATACTATTACTCAGTTTCCTCCTTATAATCTTTGAACCATCATTCCAAGCAGCTGAGTTTTATGCAGATCTCACCATCAGGGTCGACCCTTCAGGTTTTGTCAACATTGAAGGAGTAACGAACTACCCGAACCTAACCATACAAAACACTGAGCAATACACCTCCAAACAACAAAGCTATTGGCTTCTTAACATCACCAAAACAGAGACGTTCTCTGAGTTTGTCTATGACCTGTTGCTCCCAAAAGGTTCTTCTATTAATTACATAAAAACATCTGGAACTATCCGCATCGAAGAAAACCTCGGCGGCCTCCTTATCAAAGGATTCGGAGAAAACGATTCCCTCTCCATACTCATTCAATACCAGACCGAAAAACAAGACGAATCATTCCTTCAAGAAAATATGATCTTTATCCTTCTCCTTACAGCAATCCTCTTGGTCAGCTTATTGATCATCTATTTCTATTCTAAGGAGAAAAAGACAAAAGAATCCGCACCAGTGACCGAGGCAAGAGCCCCTCAGATGAATCTAAAAGGTTTAAACATTCGACAACAACAAATCCTATACCTGCTCCAGGAGAAAAACGTCCCCATGACCCAAACAGATATTCAAAAAGAACTCCACATACCAAAGGCATCAGTCTCCAGGAATATCCATGGATTGGAACGCAAAGGCCTCATCGAGAAAGAACAAATAGGAATGTCTAACCTCATTCGTCTTAAAAAACAATAAATTTTTTTCTCCGTGTCTCGGAATGTTCCGCTCTGTTCCGGTGAAAATACATAAGCTGTTTCATCCCATACAATAACTAATAGCCAGAGTGAATTGGCACAGAAAAAGATGTGAACCTTATGAGAAAAATAACAAATCTCCTCCTGGTGCTGATGCTATTGGGATCAATTCTCTCCGTAGCATTCGCAGTACAAGCAGATGAAGACGACCAAGGAACCACCCAAGATGAAGACCAAGACGAACAAAACAATACAACGAACATGCCTCGCGGGCATCATTATGGTAATGACACAGAACGAGAAGTCGGGATCATGAACAATTCCCTTGGCGCACGAATCCGGTTGCTCCAACTGGAAAAAGCGCTTCTCACCAACATCCTAAAAGGAGTCATGACCGTGCAGGTCCTCAAAGGACTCAATGTTACAACCACAGAGCTTGAGCATATCCTTGGGAACCTTAGCGAGGTCCTTGAGAACGTGCGTGCAGCAGACCCTGCAGCAAACGACTCCGTCCAAGTTTTCGTTGAACTAAAAAACGAATCAAAGAATCTCACAAAACAATTCAGAGACACGCTACGGTTACTCCTTGATAATGAGACGATTGCAATGATTAAGGAACAACTCAAGAATATCACCAGTGATGAGCTTCAGAACTGCAGCATGCGTCTACGGCATTGGATACGACAATTCAACATGAATCAACTCTATCGACTCTATGGAATCATCGGAGAAACAAACACCTCAATGATTAATGAATATATCAACGGTAATATCAGTTTGGATCTCGTCAAACTACAACTTCGCAAAATGGTGAATCAGATGGCACAAGAAAAACGACATATGATCTTCTCAGAGATTAAAGAGGACAATATTAAAAAGAAGATTCACACACAGAAAATGCTTGAGGACATGGAACATCACGGCAATGGAAATGGGCATGGCCAGCCCTATTAAGGTCAAAGAATCAGGTGTGAACCCTATGAATAAAAAAATAATCTCTCTCCTTTTCCTCCTGATTCTTTTAGTTACGGTGACTGTTTCGTATGCCTATTTCAGCCAATCAGTACCAGACACAGACAATCAAACCAACCAAGATGGAAATGTCGATGATGATACAGTATCATCCGAGATCGATTCAACCTTACTTGATGAAGAAGACGGTGTTGAAATCGGCGACATGATCTAGGAAATGAGGATTCCCATCCATCCTTCTCTCTTCTATGATAATTCTGTCATGGAAGAGCTTCTTTCTCTTTTTTTTTCTCATGACACAATTTCATCGTGTTGCGATTCTTTTCCTACAGTATCTT
>JALOTN010000071.1 GCA_025457885.1 Thermoplasmatota archaeon
ACGACGGCGGCGGTACTTGAGAAGAGCATTAGCATACAAACTACAATTCCAAATATTTTGGTTCTCATAAACAATCCTCCGTTACCATTGTTATCTCATATCACATATAAAAAACATAGTGTTAGTAATTGTAACAAATGTTAAAAATAAAGATTTCAGGAATTCTTTACCATACTTGTAAGGCGTTACGAAAAAATTAGTAAAAAAAATTCTTTAACTACTTTTTATCCTTATAATGAAAATACGCGTTTTCGATAGTCCCATGCTGTCTTACAAGATTTAAGACCGTATCATTGACAACCACATGACCATTCATCAAAAAATACACCGAGTCAGCAACATGCTCCACAAGTTGAGTTGAATGCGTCGCAAGCACTGTTGTTCCTTTTCTTTTTTTAATAAAATCCTGTATCGTCCGCGATGCAAGAGGATCTAAACCATAGACAGGCTCATCAAGCAATAGATTCTGCGGTTGATGCATAATTGCAGACAGTAAAGAAATTTTCTGTTTCATACCTTTTGAGTATCCCCCCAGTTCATAATCCAACGAAGCATCTATCCCGATCATCTGAGAAAGATTTGTAATAATCTCCTCCGCATTTTTTAGATTCCGCAGTGAAGCAATATAAAAAAGAAACTCCCTACCAGTGATCCGGTCATAGAGCTCTGGCATCTCCGGGAGGTACCCCAATCGTTGACGCGTGAGAAGCGAATGGCTCTGAATTGAATAGGAATCAACCAGGACTGTCCCAGAATCGTAAGGCAAGATTCCTGCGATGATTTTCAATAGTGTACTTTTCCCTGCGCCGTTTTCCCCCATGATAGCGATGACTTTCACATCATCGAACTGCAAGGACACATTATTTAGTGCGGTGATTTTTCCATACCGTTTCGTGAGGTTCTGAACAGAAATCATATGACAAGATGCAGTGTAAGAAAAAAGGGGTTAATAAGGCATCGGATGCGTCAACCATTTTTTTGGTTTTTTCCCGCAGCTGGTTTTTGTAAATTCACTATTATAAGACCTGCAATGACGAATCCTCCACCGAGCAGAAACAACCAAGTGACAGGATCTTGAAACAAAAAATAGCTGATAATCGTTGAAAGAACAGGTATGAAATACAGAAAAACACTAATCTCCGAAGCAGTTTTCAACTCCAGAGCAACATACCAAAGAACATACCCAACCACTGTTGGGAAGAGTGCTAGAAACAGGACTGCGCCCCAACCAACCCAGGATAATGCAGTGACTTCAGTTATCACTGATGTTGAGAGAAACGGGATTAAACCAAGACTCCCAAAAAGGAACGCATAGACCGTTAGAGACAAGGCTGAGTACTGTTGTAAAAGTTTTTTCCCAGCAATAGTATATCCTGCTCCGACCAATGCTGATATAAGGACAGCTAAAGCAGCTGAAAGATAGGTCATCTCAAATGGATTTCCTCCCGTCCCTGTCAATGAGATAACCACCACACCAGATAATGATAGCGGTACACCAACGGCGATTTTCCACGTTACCTTTTCCTTAAGAAGGAAGGATGCAAAAATAACCGTGAAGACTGGAATTGTCGCAATGATTAGGCTTGCGACGGAGGGAGAGATATACATCTCCCCGTAGTTCAACCCAAGATGATACACCACCAGCCCAAAGAACCCTAGCAAAAACAATGGAATGATGTCTTTTCTCCGGATGGGTGAAAATTTTTTGGGAAACGCCACCAGGACTACTAAGAACACCCCGCAGGTCAGAAAGAGACGAAGGATGGTCAGATTAATGGGACTTAATTCTTCCAAACCTATTTTAATAAAAGGGAACGCGAACGCCCAGAACACAATCGGAAGTAAGATGATGAGAAAAAAAAACTTCTTTGCCTTTGGATGTTGGATCTCTTGAGACGAAGTCATAAGGATGCTGGGATAATTAAAATCAGTTATTTAAAATCATGGAACACTACCAATGCTCGTAATGCACGATTTCATCAAGGGTCTTTCTCTTGTTCGACTTCAAGAGAGTTTTTGTGATTTGTTCAGTGATACCTTTTTTTCCAGCAGGGTATCCAACTGGAGTGAGTGCAATAATGCGGATTCGTTTTGGGACTTCAAGGAGCTCTTTTATTTTCTCCTCATGAAATCCCCCAATCCAACAGGTGCCTAATCCAACATCAGTCGCAGCCAAAATCACATGTTCAAACGCGATGGAGACATCAGTCATATAATACTCCTGGGAATTGTTTGATCCGCTCTCAGTGGTATCCGCACAGGCGATGATGAGGACAGGAGCGGTTTTCAGCCAGCGGTTGATTACACTGGTTTTTGCAATCTGTTCAATGGTCTCCTTGTTTTTTATGACGATGAACCGCCAACATTGTTTGTTCATATAGGAGGGAGCGAGACGGGCACATTCTAAAAGATAGGTGATTTTCTCAACTTCAACTTGTTTCTCGCTGTACTCACGGACACTGGTTCGGGCTTTGATGACATCGATGAAATCCATAGGCGGCACCTCATCTAAGTTGTCAGGGTAACACGATGGCGTTATAAAAGTTATTTCTCAGAAGGGCGTATGTTCTTATAAACTAGTGAATGTTATCAGAAAAGGATACGCGTGGAGGAAACCTATGCTGAAGACCTATGTGATTTGGTGGCATAGTAAATTCATTGATGAAATAGACATGCAGACAACGCGGATTGCTGAGATTGTTGATAAAACCAACAAGACCCTTGAGTCTTTAAAAAAGTTACAGAAACTGGAAGCAGCGGGGAAAATCAGGGTGAAACCTACCGGTTCATTGAACCCTATTTATCTTGAGGTTTTAGATTCTTCGGTAGAATCAGAGGTACGAAAAAATCCTTTGGTTGAAATCTTATCTAAGTGAACTGAAGTAACTAATCAAAAAAAAAAAAAAAAAAAAAGATCAGCAGGATGCTGATGGTGTTTTACTTGCAACTGTCTCAGTTACGGTTGTTAACCAGCTCGACGGGAGAGGATGCGAGAAAGTAATAATCCTCCGAAACCAGTTTTTTCCATATTTACATTTCCAATGAATGTAAACGACCCAATTGCGAACTTATGCATCAACCCAATCCTTGTTAATGTTGATGGTCCAATCATGATACCACCAGTGCAGTGTTTGAAATGGATGTTTCCTTTCCGCATCTGGAGGGGGCCAACGGTCTTATAATGGGCTTGGATCGCATAAAACGAGACACTGAACCGTGATTGCTGCACATTATAGAAAACACCGACGACGGTGGTATGGAGTATGAGCCGTGATGCCAATGACAACCCTGCGATAATCCAGGGTAGGGGATGGAACCGCCATTTGGTGACGGTGATGTTCGCCGACGCATTCTTTCCTTCGCTGTCATGGGCGATGACCGTTATTGTGCGTTTCAGACTCAATGCGCTGTTGAACTGGATGATCGGTCGCCATTCCACACTCCAAGGCTCTGAGGTGAGGTTGCCGCCTTTAATCTGTTTTCCATCAACCAGGAACTCAACATAGGAAATATTATTCAGAGAGGAGACGTTCGCAACGATGGTAATTTTTCCATAGACAATCGTGTTGTTCCCAGAGAATGTCATTTTTGCGGCATCATTGAAGTAAAATACCCCTTGGGTTGGTTTTTCGATGATAACACTGAATGGTGTCTGCTGACCCGTGGTTGTCTTAAAATGCCACAGAGGTCCTGCTTTGGACATCTTATTTGAATCCCATGCAACGATTCTCCAATAATAGGTGGTATTGTACGCAATCTGGGGGTCGTAACTTGCACTGCTCTGATTGCTCGCGACTTTTAATGGATTGCTTGTCGTACCCAGATAGACATCATAGGTAAGAGTATCCCCATCAGGATCACTGCACTCCCAGCTAAGGATAGCACTTAAAAGGACGTTTGATGAGTCATTGTCTGGTGTTTCATTTTCTGGCATGTTCGGCGCGGAGTCGGTTTTCGTGGTGAACTCCCAAATCGGTCCACTGGTTGACTCATTGTTGATGTCCTTGGCAACGACCTGCCAGTAATATTTCTGTGAATAGGTCAAATCCTCAGGATCATAACTTGAGGTGTTAACACCTGAAGCGAGTTTCTCAGGAGGGCTCGTTATCCCTAAAAATATATCATACGCTATGGTATCATTATCAGGGTCGCTGCAATTCCAGCTCAACACCGAATAGACCGAGATGTCTACAGACCCATTGCTTGGGTCAGGATTATATGGTATATCTGGTGGGGTCAGCGATACTGCTCCCGTTCGGGGGAGAAAGGGGATGGCAAATGTTGAGGTCACCAGCGCAACGGCTAAGACAAAGACCGTACTGATGCGCATTAATGAATAATTATTCATTTTTCTATTATCCATGGTCATCTTTTTTCCTCCAGTTGTTACTTGGATGAAGTACAGTATACTTGCTATATATATATAAATTTCGATAAAAAACCTACAGGAGAGGGTTCAGGGGAAGAAAAAATACTATTTTTTACTACATAAAGAAAAATCAAAAAAATCAATAAAAGATTTAATATTTATTAGCAGATGCCTGCATGAAATGGATGCAAAACTCGCTATCGCAATAATCTTTCTAGCCTCATCACTTCTCACCATCTATCTTATCCTTCGAAGACGCTATCTCTTCCTTCGCCTGGGAATGCGTAACATCAGGATTGATACCTATTTCTTCGGCGCCCTCCTCGGTCCTCTCCTCATTGTCCTTTTTGGAATACTGAGTTTCTCACAAATCCTCTCAGGTCTTGAAGGCACCAAGAGCCTGAACCCCTTCGGCATCCTTATCCTGTTTCTCTCCATGGTATTCATGAGCATTTTCTTAGACATCACCGGGTTTTTCGAATACTGTGCTCGTGTCGCCCTCAAATACGCAAGTGGGAATGGACGACGACTTTATTTTTCCCTGTATCTGATTGTTTCCTTACTTACTATCTTTACCTCCAATGACATCATTATATTAACCTTCACCCCTTTTATCTACTACTTTTCAAAAAACGCAGGCATCGATCCAAAACCCTACCTCATCGCAGAGTTTTTCGCAGCAAACACCTGGAGTATGATGCTGTACATAGGAAATCCCACCAACATCGTGCTTGCTGCCGCCTTCAACCTTCGTTTCGATGAATACACGAAATGGATGCTCCTGCCGGCACTTGCCGCAGGATTCATCAATATGATTCTTCTGTACCTCATCTTCAGGAAAAAAATAAACCAACCTCTCAGACACATGGACTCCATCCAGCCCCGATCTGCTATTACCGATCTAACCAGTACATTCCTTGGGCTTTCTATGCTTGCAGGTTGCATCATCTGCTTAGCTATCGCCCCGTACTTCGGAATAGAAATGTGGATCATCTCCTTGGGATTCGGACTTGCTCTTCTCCTGCTACTCCTTCTCAGGGACCTCCTTGTTGCCATACGAAAGGAACCAATGAACAAAAAACACTTCACGGTTCAGAACACCCTTCAAAGAATGCCACTGAGCATCATCCCCTTCGTTCTCTCCCTTTTCATTACCGTAGAAGCCCTCCGAATATCCGGTATCACCACGGATATCGGAGTGTTCTTCAACACCCTCTGTAGAGATTCAACGACCGCAACGACCTTCCTTTATGGTTTTTCCTCAGCTTTTACCGCTAACATCCTCAATAACATCCCCATGACGGTCGCCTATGTCCCTATCATCTCTACAGCATCCCAAACAACCCTCATCCCAGCAACCCTCGCAACAACTATAGGATCAAACCTAGGAGCAAACATCACTCCCATAGGAGCTCTCGCAGGCATCATGTGGATCAGCATTCTCCGAGACAAAGAAGTAAAACTCTCTTTTAAGGAATTTGTCACCTATGGATTGCTCATCACCCCACTCACACTCCTCGCATGTCTTGGGATCCTTGCGGCAGAGTTCTTTTTCTTTATCTAAACACCATGGAAACAAGACCTAAAACCATATACCATAGAACAGGATTCACCCATCGACCATGGAACCATTACTTCAAGTTCGCAACCTGAGTAAATCCATTGCTGGGAAACAACTCTTTGAGAACACCACCTTTGAAATCTACCCCGAGGACTGCATTGGACTGCTCGGATCAAATGGCTGCGGAAAAACCACCCTGTTCAACATCCTCCTCGGAAACGACCAAGCAAACAGCGGAGACATCCTAAAAAAGGATGGATTAAAGATACGTTTTCTTGAACAAGACCCGATGCATCGATCTGACATCACCCTTAATGATTTCTTCACCAGAAATGCACAGACCAACTCGTTACAACAACAAATCAAACACCTCGAACATCAACTAGAAGACCCAAAGATCTACGAAACAAACCGTCATCAAGAAATCCTAGAGCAACTCAGAGCTCTACAAACACAAACAAGTAAAACAAACGGTACAGCTCAGCTCGAAGCAGCACGAGAACGACTGGAAGACCTTGGACTTTCCAATCTCACCACAGACATGCAAATGAAAAAATTCTCAGGTGGAGAACGACAAAAAATCGCTCTTGCATCATTATTAACACAACCTCAAAACTGTGACCTATTCCTCCTTGATGAACCAACAAATCACCTCGACATTGAGACCATCGAATGGCTCGAACAGACCATCGCTGATATCCCTAGTGCGGTGGTTATCATCTCCCATGACCGATACCTCCTCAATGACCTCGTCGATAGAATCTTTGAGTTCCATGGTTCATCCATTGAGCTTTATACTGCATCCTTCGAGGAATACGAAGAACAAAAAAAGATACGAGAACATATCAAACAACAGGAATATCAAAAAGCATCCATTGAAATGAAACGACAACTGGCTGCGATCAAAAAAATTACCAGACGAAACCGCTACAACAACCAAATTAACAGTCGCATGAAGCAGTTTGACAAACTCAAACACGTCGAAAACCCTGTGTTAAAAAACTATCTCCTCCGATTCCATTTTAAAACCGCTTTAAAATCCGGCAAAAACATCGCTGATGGAACAAATATCTCCAAATATTTCGGGGACAAAAGAATCCTTTCCAACGCAAACTTTGAAATCTTTGCTGGACAAAAAATCGGTTTGATTGGTCCAAACGGATGCGGTAAGACAACCTTTCTGAAAATGCTGACCCGAGAAGAGACCCCCAGCCAAGGGAAAATATCACTGAGCCAAGGAGCAAAATGGGGATACTTCGACCAAGGACACCTCTCACTGAACCTTGAAAATACACTTCTTGAGGAAATCCTCAGAGGTCACATCGATCTTGCAGAAGAGGACGCAAAAGCACTCCTGGGCCAATTCAACTTCAAGGGACCAATGATTCAGAACAAAGTCGGACAACTCTCCGGAGGTGAACGCGCACGACTATCCTTCCTCAGACTCATCATGGAACCATACAACTTCCTTCTTCTCGATGAACCAACGAACCATATGGACATCGAATCAAAGACCGCCATTGAAACCGCGCTTAATTCTTTCGATGGGACCGTCATTGTCGTATCCCATGACCGGAAATTCTTAGACACCGTGACAGACACGATTTTTTTCATGATCGATGCAGATATTAAATCCTACTCAGGCAACTACACCATGTTTCGCCAACAAAGACTCAAAGAACTCTCCCAATATACTGACAGAGACCTTGCTTATATTTCCTCTCATCTTACCAAATATGTCGTCACAAAAGGATTCACTATTTGGACCATCAAAAAGAAACATATTATTGGAGAGGAAATCATCATTGGAGACCACAACCGCAACCTCTACGAATGGGCCATCAAAGGCGGTCTTCTCAAAGAAATATAACTTCATCAAAGTGTTTTTCATCACAATACTAATATCTAAATATTATAATACAAAAAAAAGATTTATATAGGATAATTGTATTATCCCCTCTGTTCAACGGGGAATACACACCCCAATGAACGCAGTTGTCTCAAATGTCTGAAAAGACCTTCAGCTATCTTCTTGACTACTACATCGCTTGCCTCAATCAAGAAGACCTGCTGTCCGTCACCTTCAACGTCTCCTCGGAAAATATCTCGTTCTTGTCCACCCTCTTCCAAACAGAAGTGTTGTTCCACACCAACAACACACAGGCGAGGGTCAAGAATACAGAAGGTGCTAAAAAGTTTTTTCAGACCTCTTTGCTTCGGCAGAAGAACACCACTCTCTACTACGGATACCCCCTCATCATCGGACCACTTGGAACACTCAGCCCCCTGTTTTTCACTGAAATAACCAACGAACAAAAAGATGAGTTCATCATCCTAAGTAAACCAACGACAGATATCTCCCTCAATCATCACATCCTCACTCGCCATGGTTTCTCCGTCGAAGAAATCAAAAACATCCAACAACAAATCAAAGGTGAACCATTTCAAACCGCCTTAGAATCACTCTGTGACCTCCTACAGCTCCCCTACCATCACTGCATCCCTGCTCTTGACACAACACCAATCAAACACACCATCACCTATACACTCCTCAACAAGGCTCTTGTGTATTTCGCCGAGCGAACAGACATCACCGCAAACCTTATTCAAGAGCTCATCCAACTTAAAAAAAAACCACTCGATGAACTTTCCTCCACCGCACTCCTCCTCCTTCTCACCAACCAATATCCCTTACCAAAAACACAAAAGGACAACCAACCCCTCCTCGAGATATTCCCAGTAAATCCCGCACAAAAACACGCGATTTCACATGCACTGAACCATCCCTTAACCGTCATCACCGGACCCCCGGGAACAGGAAAATCACAGGTCGTCCTCAATATCATTGCCAATGCCGTGAACCAAAACAAGACGGTTCTCTTTGCAAGCAAAAACAACAAAGCCGTTGATGTCGTAATAGAAAAAATCAACGCAATCCTCCCCTACAAACTCATCGTACGAATGGGACATCAGACTCATCGCAGAAACACAAAAACAGAACTACATCAGCTCCTCAAACAACACATCCCTGAGTCTTCACTAAAAAAAACAATCATTGAACAGTTACAAAACATCAACAGGCAACTTGAGCAGATACACTATCAAATTCAAAATCTTCAAACGCACAACGAATCAATAGAAAAAACCCAGGAACTCCTCGAATTGTATCAAAAACAATTTCCTGAGGACCCCCTGATACAAAATAAAAAACCTCCACTCGACTCAATTGACCCTTTCCGCCTACAAGATGATCTCCGTAAACTCCATAAAACATCTCACATCCTCAGACCATTCAGCTCCAAACGATACCAACGAAAAATAGACCAATATTTTTATTTATATTATAACCTCCTCCCAGACTTCTATAAAACCATTCTGCAAAAACTCTCAACAAATCACCATATTACAAAAGAAGCATCGTTACATAGAATATTAACTTGGAAACATGAAGAAATAGCGCATAATGAAATCAAAACGCTTAAAAAAGAACTCTCCACCAGCCCCTCCTATATCGATTTTAAAAAAAGACAAACCCAGCTCCAGAAACAATACATCCCCTTATCACAAACAATTTTACAACACCAATGGCTCAATAAATTCAGACAAGCACAAATCAACGAAAAACAGGAAATCCAGGCATACTTCTCAACCTCTGAACAACTCGAAACAACACAAGGAAGCGAGCAACTTTATCGACAACTTCATACCCAACGTGCACGATTATTCCAACGCATCCTCACCTATTTACCCGTTTGGGTGGTGACCAATCTCTCCGCGAAACAAAGCTTCCCATTACAACACAGTCTCTTTGACATCCTCATCATCGATGAAGCATCACAATGCGATATCATTTCAGCACTCCCCCTTTTTTACCGCGCAAAACACGTTGTAATCATCGGGGACCCCTATCAACTCAAACACATCTCCCGACTCACCGACACACAAGACAGATTACTTGCGAGCAATCATCATCTTCCTGCGGAGATATATGCAATTTTTTCTTATACAACGCATTCATTATATGATTACGCTGAACACATCATCCATACTCAAGGAAAACAACCACTTCTCCTCAATGAACATTACCGATGCCATCCCGAGATTGTTTCATTTTCCAACGAATTCTATTATAAACAAAAACTTATGATTGCGACCGATGAAACAACATTACTCCACCATCCTTTATTTCCCACCAAAATCCTTTGGCGCCAGGTTAAAGGAAACACCATACATTCAAAGAGCCCCTATAATGAAGAAGAAGCAGAAAAAGTCATCGAAGAACTCCTCAAACTCAATGAAACCGCTTCTACATTTCACGCATCAGTCGGAGTGGTGACTTTATTCCGGGCACAGACCGAACTCATTTTAGAAAAACTCAAACCATTCAAAGATATCATCGATATAGATATTACCATTGGAACCGCCCATCGCTTTCAAGGAGATGAAAAAGACATCATTTTGTTTTCACCAGCGGTTTCCGAAGGTATCAAACCAGGGACGCTCCAATGGATTCAAACGACAAACCAACTCCTCAATGTCGCGGTGACCCGGGCACGCAGCCTCTTCATCATCATCGGTGATCAGCAGAAATGTCGACAAACCACAGGACCATTACGGAATCTCAGTGACTATGTCGACAGTCTTACCACTCAATCTCTAAGCACAGATGCACAAATAAAAAAAATCCTATTTACTGCAGCGAGAAACAATGACATTCCGCTTCTCCCATGGATTTCTTCAAAAACAAACAACACTACTCAGGTTGATTATGTATACTTTGTTAATGGAAAACGATATGCTATCATCCTTGAAGACCCGCACCATACTTTTAATAAAAAACAATTACAGAAAGAGGGTTGGAAGATACGGATCTTTTCAAACAATGACATCCAAAACAACCTTCAAGAAACCCTCGAAGAACTCAAACGCTTATGCTGATTCTGAAAAAACAGTAAATTTTCAATCAATATTTATATACCATCTGTAATATATACAATTATTAACAAAGGGGAAAAAATTATGATATCTATACGAGAATTCAAAAAAATATCAGTTCTCTCTGTAAGCCTCATCTTTCTTGGAACTATGTTCCTGCCAATCATGAATGGAACAGAACTCTCTGAAAAAAACAACTTCATCATCACCGATGACATCGCAAAACGTGTTGCGATGTCTAAATTATATGAGTTACAAAAAACATATTTCCGCCTTGGAGAACCAATACCCATTCTCAATGAAAAAGCAGATCTGTTATTCTACGTGTTCGAATTACAACCACCAGGATATCTCCTCGTCACAGGCTCCTATGATTTACCACCAGTACTCGCTTACTCATTTACCACCAACTTCCAAACATATACAAGGGATAATCCTCTTTTTGATATGGTGTATGCGGATGTAACACTCCGATTACAGTCAATAGATGCTTTACCTTTATCCATTCTTCAAGACCGTCATCATCAATGGGACTCCTACAACAACGGGATACCCTTAACAAACGATCGCTTTGAACAATGGCCTGCAGAAGGAACAACACCTACTGGAGGATGGCTCTGGACTAATTGGCATCAGAGCCCACCTTACAACAATTTCTGTCCTCTGGACCTCTATAATGGAGGAGCACGAAGCGTTGCTGGTTGCCCTGCGGTTGCAATGGCACAGATCTTAAACTACCATAATACAACCATGAATGTCACATTTACAGACAATGATGATTATTACCATGCATATGGGGGAAACAATTACTGGATTGACAACAACTATGTCCAATATGGCTTCAAATCATTTCCACAACTCAACACCTACCTTCAAACCCTACAATCCCATTATGAGAGTCAGATTCCTCCCACCAACGACGATAAAGCCGCAATCACCTTCGCCTGCGGAATCGCCGCAACACAAGTCTATGGTGCGGCAGGATCAGGGACGTTTGGTGTCAACCAGGCATTCGAGGCATATCAACGTTTCAATTGCACCACGATTGAATTACTTGATGAGGATGACCCAGACATCTATGAACGTATGTCAAGTAACATGAAAGACGCCCTCCCCGCACATCTCGCAGTCGTCAATGAAGGATGGACAGTAGGCCATAATGTCGTTCTTGATGGGTACAACACCGATAATTACTACCATGTAAACTTCGGATGGGGCGGCTCATATAATGGATGGTACCTCATACCCGAAGAACTCCCCTACGAACTCACCGTCATCGAAGGTGTCATTGTCGACATCCTGAAGAACATCGCGGTGCCCGATTTAGCATGTGAAGGGACACTTGAATGGAATGACGTGACTCCATATGATACCGTGACGGGGAGCTTTACGGTCAGCAATATCGGAGAAGCAGATTCAAATCTCGACTGGGAAATCACCGAATGGCCAACCTGGGGAGAATGGAGCTTTACCCCCGCGAATGGAAACAACCTCAAACCAGAAGCAGGACCAACCACGGTTACCGTAACGGTCGTTGCCCCAAACGAAGAAAACCAACTATTCACCGGGGAAATCAAAGTAGAAAACATTGAAAACACTTCTGATTTCTGCATCATCCCCGTCTCCTTAGACACAGGGTTTAAGGTCCATGAGAAGCTACGATGCAATGGTTCTCTTAACTGGGTTGATGTCAAACCATGGTCCACCATCACTGGATCCTTCACCGTAGAAAATGTTGGTGCAGCGTTAACAAACCTCAGCTGGAACATCACCACATGGCCAGACTGGGGCGACTGGAGCTTTACCCCCGCCCAGGGAGACCACCTCACCCCGGAGGACGGTCCGGTTGTTATCAATGTCATCGTGAAAGCACCCCTTAAAAGAAACACCGAGTTCACCGGCCAGATAACGATTGTCAACACCGAAAATACTAGTGATAGCGACACGATCACAGTCACCCTAGCAACCCCCTATCAATACCATCTCACACTCCTCGATATAATTCAGGGTTTCCTCCAACGATTCCCCTATGCGTTCCCCCTCCTCCGCCTCATATTGAACAAATAAACCTAAGGCGTTCTCCTTTGGCTTCATGCATCGATGGTTTTCATCAGAATGTTTAATAACAACACTCACATTTTAAAAAAGAGCATGGTGAACGTGAGAGGCACAATGGTTTAAACACAGGAGTGACAATGAGATTTTTATTAATCTATCCACCCCCTGAATCCTTCTTCATTCGAACCACACGGGTCTTCTATGGGCTTTCTCCACCTCTGGGTCTTCTCTACGTAGCCAAGATACTTCAAAACAATGGACATACCGTCACAATCCTTGATTTTTCAGCTGAACAGTTCGATGAACAAAAACTCAGAACAGCGATACACCACACAGACGCTGTTGGTCTCTCTGTGCTCAGCTCATCAATTACCGAGGTTAAAAAAATAAACCAACTCATCCAAAAACAAAGACCTCACATCCCTCTTATTATCGGCGGTCCTCACTGCACGTTACTTCCAGAAAGATCCTTGATAGATACACAAGCAAACATCTGCGTCCAGGGCGACAGTGAAACAATTATCCCTGACCTTGTTAAAGCACTCAACAAAGAAAAAAATTTCTCCGACATCCCTGGAGTATATGTTCCAACAAATCAAGGGATGATACAGGGATCTTCCCCACAAACAACAAAAAATCTCGATAACATCCCATTTCCTTCCCGCGATCTCGTCAACCATTACATCTATGGTCGTGAGTATAATCCTCGTTTAAAAGCAGGGGAGTTCACC
This sequence comes from Thermoplasmatota archaeon, assembly GCA_025457885.1. GTDB lineage: Archaea > Thermoplasmatota > E2 > DHVEG-1 > DHVEG-1 > SM1-50. The sequence continues at coordinate 13,655 of JALOTN010000071.1, forward strand.
TCGATTATCACCAGCAGGGGATGCCCGTATCATTGTCGTTTTTGTTCCCGAGGCTCCATTAACATGCAACAGTACCGCACCAGGTCTATAGAAAATATCATGATGGAACTGCGAGAAATCAAAAAACAAGGATATCGACATGTCGTCATCTCAGATGACTGCTTCCCAGCAAACACCAAACAAGCCTCTCGTCTTTTTGAATCAATCATCCAAGAAGAGTTATCCTTGAAATTCTCAGTGACCGCGACCAGAGTGGACTTTGCAGATGAAAAATTGTATAACACCATGAGACAAGCTGGTGTCACCCATATGCAGTTTGGTTTAGAGTCTGGAAATCAAGACGTCCTGGATTTCTATCAGAAGAACACCACTGTTGAAACAATACGAGACGCTGTCCATCTCAGTCATAACAATGGTTTTTTCACCATGGGTTCATTTATCTTTGGAGCCCCTTTTGAGACACAGGAGCACTTCAATAGGACCTTAGAGTTTGCAAAAACACTTCCACTTGATTCAGTCTCGTTTTTACCCTTACGCTACATGGTCGGCTCAGAGCTGTGGAACCAAGCAGTCGCTGATGGGAAAATCAGCGAAGATGAATATCTTGTTATTGCGGATAAAAACCGAGGATTGGGACATTTTACGAAAGATGAATTACTACATTACTGTCATCGGGCGCAACGGTCTTTTTACGGACGACCAATATTTTTCATCAATCTG
>JALOTN010000022.1 GCA_025457885.1 Thermoplasmatota archaeon
CTTTGATAACGAAGCCTCATCTGTCTGTTGTTTCTCCAAGGCTTCCGCGATGACGGTTGCTGCGATCTGCCCTGAGACAATCGCATAATAAATCCCTTCCCCCGTCAACGGATTGATGAATCCTGCAGCATCACCAACAAGAAGAAGGCGATTTGCATAGGTTTTTTCCAATGGATGGGTCAGTAAGGATCCACCTTTCACAGGGATATCAGGCAACTGTTGTGGGATGAGATTTTGTTTTTTCAACAATGCAAGATACTCTTGATAACTCGTCAGAAGATTGAGTTTCTGTTCCTCGTTTTTCTGCATCTGGATGATTCCAAATCCAATATTGAGATGCTGTTTTTTTGGGAACACCCACCCGTATCCTGCCACCGTCTTAAACCTTGAATGGATATAACAATGTCTGGTTTTTTTAAAATACTCATCCATGGTTTTTTCGTCCACCTCATATTCTTGCAGGACGCAGACCCCTCTCTGGGTTGTTGATGTACGTAACCCACTGTCCCGTGCTATGGTGCTATTTACTCCATCCGCTCCGACGATGATTTCTGACTCGATTCTAGTTCCATTCTCCATGATGACCGTTGCTGCATCCTGAGTAACTGTGATGGAAGAAACCGATGTCTCCTCTTGGAAGATTGCCCCTGCTTCCTGAGCGAATTTCACTAATGCATGATCAAAATTCTTCCTCAAGGTCATCGCGATGATCGGTGTTTGTTTGTAAATCTCGATTTTATGTTGTTGTGATGGGGAAAAAACAGTTCCACTTGATGAATATGCCTCAATGATGGTGTCATTGTTGATATACGGGAATCGTTTGAGAACACGGATGGGTAATCCTCCACCGCATGGTTTCTCACGTGGGAATTTCTCTTTGTCGAGCAAAAGGGTTTTGAATCCTTTTTCAGCAAGAAATTTTGCAGTAGTGGAGCCTGCTGGTCCTGCCCCAACTATGATGACATCGTATTTCATAGGTCCCTAAATCATGAAATCCTATGTTTTTTTACATTCGTGGTTTGAACAATTTTTCTCCAAGGAATGGTGTAAAGACAATGTACCATGCGATCGGGATGAGAATCAACAGGATGGCAGGTACGATCCCTATGATTTTGAAGAGCATGACCGGGACTAGGGAGTAGCGGAGAAACGATTGGACTCCGATGAGCTTGCGTATCTGACTGCGGTTGAATGTCCGTATGGTGAGGAGTTTTGTATCTAAGAAGAGATAGACTACGACAAGGATGCCTAAGAGAGCGATCTGCCAGAGATAATACTCGTATCCAAACACCACAAAGGGAACAAAGAAGAGTAAAGCTGCAAAAAGACGTAGTCCCAGTCCGAATGCTTGAAAACTCCGTGGGATGGTGATTTTATCCCCCTGGACAGTGACTCCTAGGGTGAGTGCGATATTTTTGACTCCCAGCTTGTAGTCATGGTCTGCGTCTTTTATCCCGTTCTGTACGACATTCATATACAGGATGTTTTCAAAGGTAAGGATGAAGATGATCCAGATGATAACCGTGGGTTGTCCGAAGGTTAACGCGCCGAACAAGAAAATCAACGCAACAGAGATTGCGACGAAAAAATCTGATCCGACGACCTTCTTCCCATACACATCGTAGAAGGTCCCCAGGATACCGGCGACGATGATACAGATCAACGCACTGAATTTGAATGAGTCAATCGGCTGACCATACCAGAGTAACGCGATAAAAAAGAATGTGGTAAATGAGAGATAGAATGCGATGAGTAACGCGTTCTTTTTTGAGACTTCCCCGCTGACCAATGGCTTTTTTTTCAGTTCATCGACAAATCCGTCTAACTCGATATCCACATAATCATTGACGAGAAATCCAAAGACACTTGAAAACGCACCAATGATGAAGATAAGGATTAATGAGTACAGATCGGTTGATCCCATGGCCAGTGCAGCGATAACGGGGACGATCCCAAGAGCACCGATTCCTGGGAGACGGAGGAGTTTGGCGTACGCGGCTATCTTACTCATAGAGGTGTGTTAAAGAATGACTCTATTTGAGCTTTTCCCATTCAAATATCTTCTGATTAAAAAAATACCTCAAAAAGAAGAAAAATCTGAAAGACGATAATCATAACCCGCGTCCCTGTCCGCTCGTACCGCTCAAACGATTTCCATATCTTCTTTTCATCGGTAGTGGTCGCCACAACCCGATAGGTCAGCAACCATGTGAGGAGGAGCGATGCCGCAAGGATTGCTCCACCGATAAGGTAAATGATTCCGAAGACGGGAGGCATATGGATGCCAGCCCAATCCCAGGCAGACAAGGGAAAGATGGGGATAAATAACAAGTAATAGAACAACGCAAACTGCATGGAGCGTTTTCGTCCATGACGCACCGGGGTCGTTTTGAATCCTGCCTTCAGATCACCAACATAGTCCCCTGCGCATACCATGATCTCTCGACCAATCTCCAGGAAAAATATTGCGACCGAGAGCGGAAGCATTAACAAGGGTTGATCAGGGAATATTGCAAGATTACCCCAATAGGGAATCGCACCTACCCCGACTGCGACAGCCATATGCCCGAAAATCCCATGATGTTTCCCAAAATAATTATAATACAACCCGATGACAACAAGAAGGAACGTCAGCAGACCACACTGCCAGTTAAGAACACCAGAATCAAAGTAATTGACGAAAGTCCCAAGAAAAATCGAGCAAATCATGAAAGCAATTCCAAGATAGTACACCGTTTTTTCTTTCAAAATACCAGCCGGGACCGGTTTTTTCGGCCGGTTCACTTTATCTGATTCCAGGTCCGTGATATCATTATGGAACATGGTTCCCGTGGAGAGAAACGCCGGGCCTAAAAGTAACAAAAGAATCTGGAACACCGATAAGGTCACATTATTATAAATCGAACAATTCAATGCACTGACCAAGGCTCCGAAACTACACACAAATAAAATCGGAGGACGAATCATTCGTATCCAGGCGACTGCTAAAGTCCCGAAACCCATGTCTTCCATAAATAGGGATTTCCTTTATTACTTTAATGGTTTCTTCTCGGTAACAGCAAAAAAAACGATTTCTTTACGCCAAACCAATAGACTCGAAAATCCTAACGAGTATCCCATGCACCATAAAAATAGCTAATCCTGTGAACGCAAGCGATGAAATGGAGAGAAGCACTTTGCGGTTTTCTGAGAATTTCGACCGTTCAATAAGCAAAGTTGCGATGCACATAAAAAAAATCAAAACAAACCATCCAATGAAATTCAGAATCGGCACATTAAAGAACTTGAAGCCAGTGAGGGATTCCTCCCAGATCCACCAGTTGTTATGATGCGCGATAGGATCCTCAAGTAAATCAAGACAAACTCCAAATATTCCCGCAGCCAATGAAATCAGCAGAATCTGCGGAAAATTCTTTTGATGATACAGCTTTGAAATGAAATATTTCCCCAAACTCATGAACAGAAAAAGGTTCACACTCCAGGCTAGCACAATGATTAACGGAACTGCACCTCCGACGACGGAAAGATAAACAATGTACCCTGGGTAATAATACCTCCCGCCGGCGACACCAGCAGATTCAATAAGAAGTGTTGCGATGATGATAGGTAGAAAATACACCAGAGTCATCCTCGCACCATATTTCTTATATGAATAATAGACAAGAAAAACCCATGCGATGGCAATCACAATGATAAATGGAGCAAGAAGCTGGGTGTTTTCCCCAAAATTTTGATTGATCTCAATGATCGCCATGCGCTCTTGTCCTCTTGGATTTGCTGGTTTTACATTCAAAAAGTATCAACACAAATAAGGGTATCGATGCGATGATACCACCAATGATAGTAGGAATTAAAAAATCTGATAATAATCCGATGATAAGAATCAGTAACCAGACAAAAAAATAAACTCCAACATAGATATTCACCCGGACCTTCAACAAGGTAACAAAATCAGTTGATAGATCCTCAGATGCCTCAGAGGTTACTTTTTTTGGTAAAAAATACAAAACAAGTGTCGCAATGATCCCTGCTACTCCCAAAGGAACAAATAAAAAGATATTATCAAGGATGAATTGGACGATAGTTTTCTCCATGCAAAACTCAATTTTCTGTAAACCCCCTTTGTTTTAAGAATGTTTTTATCATAGATGGTTTTTTCATCCAAACCCGTGCATTTCAAAACAGAAAGCATCATTCTTATTAACCTGTTTTTCTATGTTGCAGTTCAATGATTATCACCAAACAAAAACCCCTCGAAGAAATTCTCCGTAATATCGGTCCCAAACCCGTGTTCCTCGTCGGATGCAGCCAATGCGCGACCCTCTGTCATACAGGTGGGAACGATGAGGTGATAGCATTAAAAGAACAGCTCACCTCAAAGAACATTCCCGTTTCTGGCCATGTGGTCCTTGACCCCGCATGCCATCGACAGAATAATAAGCGGATACTGAAGGACCATGTGGAGGAATTAAAAAAATCAGAAAAAATCCTAGTGCTTGCTTGCGGGAATGGAATCCAAACCATTGCAGGACTGTTCCCTGAAAAACAAATCATTGCTGGAACAGATACCTTATTCTTAGGAGAAATACTTCACGCCTCTGAGTATCAAAAACGATGCGTCATGTGCGGAGAATGTCTCCTTGATCTCTTTGGAGGACTCTGCCCGGTCAGTCAATGCCCAAAATCCATGTTGAACGGCCCGTGCGGAGGTTCTTCCCATGGAGCCTGTGAGATAAACCCACAGGTCGAATGTGTCTGGGACCGCATCATTCAGCATCTAAAAAAACAAGGAAAATTACATTTATTAACTGTTGTTCAACCACCAAAAAACTGGTCCAAAGCTGGCGAGATAAACAGGAGAATTTAACGTGTCGAATCACAGTAGACTGCAGAGTATTCTGTCAGAGGGACGTTTCGCAATCACCGCCGAGATTGGACCACCGAAAAGCGCTGACCCTCACAAGATTCGTGATAAAGCACTCTTACTTGAAGGCTGCGCGGATGCGTTTAATGTCACCGATAACCAGACTGCGGTGGTGCGAATGTCCAGTCTTGCTGGGTCGGTTTTATTGTTGCAGATGGAATTCGAACCCATCATGCAGATGACCTGTCGGGACCGAAATCGAATTGGCCTTCAAAGCGATGTGCTTGGTGCCACTGCCCTGGGTATCCGTAACATCCTTTGTCTGACTGGAGATCATCAGTCGTTTGGGAATCACCCTGAAGCAAAAGGAGTGTTTGATATCGATTCCCTCCAGCTGCTTCAGATAATTAAAAAAATGCAGGACGAGGGGGTCTTTCAAAGTGGCGATCCTTTACGAGGAACCCGACCTACTGCGTTTCTTGGTGCCGCAGCGAACCCCTATGCGGACCCCTATGAAATCCAGGTGGATCGTTTACGCAAAAAAATCGATGCTGGTGCGCAATTCATTCAAACACAAAGCGTGTATAACCTGGAGAAGTTCACCACATGGATGGATGAAGTCCGCGCGCAAGGTCTTGATAAAAAAGTTCACATCCTTGCCGGGGTCACTCCTCTGAAATCAGTTAAAATGGCGGAGCGAATGAAATTCCATGTCCCTGGTACTGATGTGCCTGACACCGTGTTTGAGCAGATTCGGAATGCCGCTGACCCCGCGAAGGAGGGGTATGCGATTGCGCTTAACACAATACGGGAGTTACGACATCTGAAGGGAATCCATGGTATCCATATCACTGCGTTGTTCTGGGAGGAGATCATCCCCGCACTTGTAAGGGAATCAGGTCTTCTCTCGAGGTAATCCATTGGAACGCTCCGTTGTGTCTTGGTTCATTTTGCATCTTATTCTCCGGAATTATTATTGGGTAACAGACATCTAATCGTATCAAATTTCTTATAACAATATTAATATATTAAAAATATAATATTATGAGACCGTTCAGTTGAGAGGTTCAGGAAAATAAAAACCAGAGAAGATAGGAATCTTTTATCGCAGAAATCCGAGAGTATCTATTATGTTTGAACGACTGGGAAGAATTATCGAAAAAAGACCTTGGTTCGTGGTCAGCCTTCTTCTCGTGGTCACGATTATTTTTTCCTTGTTCATCCCTACACTGACCTTTAAAACAAATTTTGAGGATTTCGCACCAGATAGCGAAGAAGTAAAAGCAAACAACCGTATCATGGATTATTTCGGTGGCAGCTCACAAACAATAATCTTATACATTGATTCCGAACAAGCAGAGAGTGTGACCAGTGTTCAAGCGATCCGTGACCAATATACTCTTCAAAAAGAACTCCTAAAAATGCCAGAGGTCAACAATACATTATCGATTTTCACCTGTCTTGACCCGGTCTGCCAGATGGAGTTCTATTCCACTGTCGAAAACTGCACAGATGAGCAACTCCAGATAGCAATTACAGATCTCCTCAATAAACCCGCATCGGGGAACATGACATTGTTTCAATCCGATGATCCAAATGAACCGGTAGATTATCAACGGTCACGTCTGCGTTCTAGTGCAAAAACAATCGATACTGCAGACATCAAAAACTGCTATATTACAAAAGATAACAACACGCTTACCTTTTCCTTCGAAGTGTATGATCTCTCAGATTTCTCTTCAAAACTCAAACCGCCATTCCCACGCGTCAGCACCATGGAATGGTATCTTGGTTTTGAAAACCTGTTACTTCCCCCAGGATATGACATTGGTTATCAGATCGCCGCCCGGATAGAACCAACAGCTCAACGCTGGGAAATCGGAAACGGCTTTCTTGAAAACATCAAACAATTCATACAACTTATTAGAAATCACCAACTCTCCTCTTATAAGGCGTCAGCATACCTCTGGATTCGTCCCCCTGGGATGGAGATGTCATTTCCACTGCAGCTTCGAACTGGAAATGTGAGTTTTGATTCACAGACCAATCGAATCAATGTGATTGTTTCCCTTGAGGAACTCAGTGGATATGGGATCGCTTTACGGTATGGCTCCTATGTGCTTCCCACGAAATTAACAAATTTCACCGCAGGGGTTCGCTATTATCAGACACCATTGTTCCATCGGCCTGGTGGACATGTTCTCATCAACACCAGTTTTCTCTTCGATAGACTCCAGCGACTCCAATCCAGACAGATCCTTGGTCCTCTTGTCTCCCGGATACTTCAGAAATACAATATCGATTTGAGTGAGCTTTCAAACCTGACTGAGAATTCGACCTATGCAACCATCCTGCCTTCAACGATATCCCTATCAAGCATCCAATCCATCTGGACCCAAACAGACCAGGTACCTGATACCGATACATCAACAGTGATATATCCGCTGATGCCCGAGTTATTTACGGATCTACGGGTGAATGCGTTATCCTTCATCTCCACAGAATATAAAGAGACGAAATCATCTCATGCGAGTCTTTTCATCCTCCAACTCAACTTACCAAGCAGTGATGCAGAGGTTCTTGCAAAAGTAAACGGGAACATCACCAAGAAAATCACTGAGCTTGATAAAGAATTTACCAGTATCACTATCCAAGCCACCGGGGAAGGCATCATTAGTACAGAGATAACCGATGTCGCGATGGATGCCATGACCATCATTGGACCAGCTATTTTCATCATTATTCTGTGCATTTTATTTATCGCGTTTCGAAAACCATCCTATTTTTTGCTCCCCATCCTAGTATTTGCTTTTTCCAGCATCTGGCTCTTTGGAACTATGGCGTTAGTTGGAGTCTCCTTCAACATCATCGCGGTCGCGCTCCTCCCTCTCAATATCGGTTTAGGAGTTGAGTATTCGGTCAACATTCTTTTTAACTATCGAACCGAAATACTAAGAGGACGAACCCCAAAAGAAGCAACCCTTTTATCCATTAAAGAGGTTGGTCCTGCAATTTTTTTAGCATGGTTCACCACCTTTGTTGCGTTCCTCTCCTTCCTCAGTGCAACACTCCCCCCCGTACGAGACTTTGGTATTTTCCTTGCACTTGGCATCACCTATACCTTCATCATCACCATGACCCTGCTTATTGCACTCCGATATATCATCGATCGAAAAAAACCAGCTCTGAAAGGTAAATCACAGAAACAATCTTTTGCGATGACCCAAGTCATGAGCACTATTGCACATCTCCTACTCCGTCATGAGAAAAAAGTCTTCCTTATCACCATCCTTCTCTGTCTCGTGATGGGAACTGCGGTGACACAATTAAACTCAGGATTCAGTATGACACAGTTTATACCCCAGGACAATCCGTCTGTTGAACTCTTCAGGCAAATCAGCAAGGATTTCCCCTTCTCCAGTCAAGATCAGGAATACATCCTCATCGAAGGAAACATCGCAAGCGTCCAAACGTTACAAGGGCTCAAGTCCACCGCTGAGAAGATGAAAGACGACCAGTATGTTGCCCGTAGAGCCGATGGGAGCACGAAAACAGAAAGCATCTTGACCATCATCCAACAAGCGGTCGCGAATAATCAAACCCTGGTGGAACGATTCTCCATCGATGAAGCCACAGGGATACCAACGACCGATGCAGAGGTCAAGCAACTGTTCGATTATTTAGCTGAAAATGAGCAATATGAGATACAAATATCGCAACTGCTCCATAAGGAGGGAAACGAGTACAGTGCCACGATTTTCCGTATCTATGTTGATCTTCATTCCAGCGGTAAAGACATGGCTGCCCTTTATGAGCAGCTGAACGAGGAGTTACAAGATGATCTTTCTGATTACGGGGAGGGAACGTCTTCGATAATCACCGGACAATTGCTCATAACCTTGTCGATTCTGAAGAACATGACAGAAAGCCAGATCCTCTCTACGGGGATTTGTTTTATTCTCGCTGCGATCATGCTGACCCTGATTTATCGCAATCCAATACTTGGGTTGATAGCGATGATCCCTGTTAGCGTTTCTATTGTCTGGGTCCTGGGAACCATGTATTTCTTGGGGTACACCTTAAATATTTTAACTATCACCGTCACCTCTATTACCATCGGCGTCGGTATCGATTATGCCTGTTACATCACAGAACGGTTCCGCTTGGTCGTAGGCCAGACCGGTGATGTGACCAAAGCAGTCACAGAAACAATCTCACGGACCGGGAGTGCAATCCTTATCGCAGCCTTGTCTTCCATGTTTGGATTTGGCGTCCTGGCATTCGCACCAATTCCTCCTGAACAACAGTTTGGTATCATTACCGCAATCACTCTTGTCTATGCGTTTATCACCTCGATTCTGGTGCTTCCGCTGGTGCTTGCCCGCTGGGCGAACTGGAGGAAAAAGCGGAAAGGATACATCATTTCACCTGGGCCTCCAAAACAGTTAGATGGTGTGAGAACTGATTCAGAGTACAGGGGGGAACAGTAAAGTATCTATAGGAAATAATGATACCAGAGAACAAAAAAAACCTTGGGGGTTACTTAAGTATGGCACAAGAACGGATGAAAAAAATTTTAGTCACCGGGGCTGTCGGGCAGATTGGTTCAGAGCTGACGATGCTGTTGCGGAAAAAATTTGGAAACGACAACGTTCTAGCGACTGGTCGGAAAACTAAACCTAGCGAGACACTTCTGAACTCTGGTCCTTTTGAATTCATTGATATCGGTAAACGTGAAACCATTGAGAAAGTGGTTAATGATTATGATATCGACACCATCTACAACATGGCTGCGATTCTCTCTGCTGTTGGGGAAGAAAAACCACTCCTTGCTTGGGATGTCAACATCAATGGTTTGTATAACTGTTTAGAGGTTGCTCGGGAACATTGTATGGTGCGGGTCTTTGTTCCTAGCTCAATAGCTGTGTTTGGCCCTGAAACCCCTCGAGACAACACACCTCAGGAGACCATCCTACGACCAAAGACCATGTATGGGGTCACTAAGGTCGCTGGGGAATTACTTGGGGATTACTATGTGAAGCGGTTTAATTTGGATGTCCGCGGGATCCGATACCCAGGTATCATCAGTAGTGAGACTCTCCCGGGTGGAGGAACCACGGATTATGCAGTGGAGATATTCTACAAAGCAATCCAGGAGAAGAAATACATGTGTTTCTTACGAGCAGACACGACGCTACCGATGATGTACATGCCGGATTGTCTGAAGGGAACCTTGGATCTGATGGATGCTGATGTGAAAAAATTAAAGCATCATTGTGATTTCAATCTTGCTTCCATGAGTTTTTCTGCTGAGGAACTCGCTCATGAGATACAACAACATATCCCAGAATTCACATGTGATTATAAACCTGATTTCCGGCAGGCGATTGCTGACTCGTGGCCTCGTTCCATTGATGACAGTGCAGCACGGAAAGAATGGGGTTGGAAGCCGAAATATAAGCTTCCGGAAATGACAAAGGATATGCTGAAAAAGCTTACGAAACGGTTCGAAGAGGGCAGCCTCCTCGTTTCATAAACCTCTTTTTTTTCTTCTTTTTCTTCTTCATTTTTCTTGGTAGAAAGTTTTATGTGCCATCTGATATTCCCTTGTTTATTGTGAGGTGAACTTCTCTTATCGTAGTATGAGGAAGTTGATGTGAATATGAGCGGAAATATTGATGCGATTCGAGGATATTTAGGGGCTGATGCAGACTATCTGATGAATCATACCTGTCAAAAAATTAAAAGGGAATCTCTTCATCTGCCGGGACCTGGATTTCTTGACCAAACGTTCCTTGATACGGATCGGTCGACTCCCGTGATTCGAAACCTGCAGTCTTTGTTTTCCCATGGTCGCTTAGGTGGAACAGGGTATCTATCGATTCTTCCGGTGGACCAAGGGATTGAGCATTCTGCTGCTGCATCCTTTGCACCAAACCCTTTGTATTTTGATCCGGAGAACATTGTGAAGCTCGCTATCGAAGGAGGATGTAATGCGGTAGCCTCTACCCTGGGTGTCCTGGGGGCTGTCTCCCGAAAATATGCTCATAAGATTCCATTTATTGTAAAGATAAACCATAATGAACTCTTAACCTATCCAAATAAGTTTGATCAGATCATGTTCGCAGGAGTAGATCAAGCCTGGGCGATGGGTGCTGCCGCGGTTGGATGTACGATTTATTATGGGTCTGATGAATCCACTCGACAGATTCAAGAGGTCAGTCAAGCCTTTAAGTATGCCCATGAGCTAGGATTGGCAACGATTTTATGGTGTTATTTACGAAATCCAGCTTTCAAAGTGGAGGGCAAAGATTACCATACTGCTGCGGATCTCACCGGGCAGGCAAACCATCTTGGGGCGACCATTGAAGCAGATATAGTGAAACAAAAGCTGCCGGAGCTCACCGGTGGGTACTTGGCGTTGAATCGTGGTGGGGTCAAATACGGGAAGATAAATGAGAAAGCGTACACGGAGCTTTCCTCAGATCATCCGATTGATTTGACACGATATCAGGTCGCGCATTGCTACATGGGTCGAATCGGGTTGATCAACTCTGGTGGAGCATCTGGGAAGGATGATTTTGGTCAGGCGGTCCGCACAGCGGTTATCAACAAACGCGCGGGGGGCACTGGGTTGATATCAGGTCGAAAAGCGTTCCAGAAATCCTTTGAGGATGGCGTGCGGCTCCTGCATGCAATCCAGGATGTTTACCTGTGTAAGGATGTGACGGTCGCCTAAAAATAGCGACCATTTTTTTCCCTTTTTTTTTTAGTAGATGAGGACAGCTTTGACTCCTTTGGCGTTTCTAATGGTGGTCAGAAGCGTCCCGGGGATTGGTGTTTCGGTGATGATGAAGACTCGTGGTTCTTCAGAAAATTCGAAATCATCGACTATGGCTTGTCTGATGCTGATATTGTTGGAAGCAATGATAGATGCGACCTGCGCCAGGATACCAGGCATGCTTGGGTCGACGGGGATGATTTCGATGACTCCCCAGTTCATGTTTGGGGCAACGTCTTTGAGGTGACAGGTGGGGGTGAGGTTGGAAAAGATTTTGAGGAGTCCGGGTTCTTTTTTGATAACATCTCTTGTGGCAGTGACTGCGCGTCGGTCAACTTGGAATGCTCTAGCGATTTTTGAGTCAGAAAGTTCGATTTCCCCGCAGCGGAAGGAGTTGGTGTGGATGCAGATGCCGTATTCCATCATTTTTTGTGCGATTTTTTTTCGTTGGGGATATTCATTGAAGTAATGTTCAATTTGTTTCCACATAGTACAAAATTGTACGTTTTGCTGCTATAAAAAACCTTTGCCCTCTGTTTTTTCTATCCTATGATGTATAAAATTATACATTGAAGTACAATTTTAGAAATCTTAATATAGGCATCCAAACAATACTAAATCTCATGAAACGCACCAAAATCACCCTTGACGAAAACGACATTCCAAAACATTGGTACAACATCCAAGCAGACCTCAAAACACCCCTTGACCCACCCCTCCACCCACAGACCAGACAACCCATTACCCCCGACGACCTCAAACCAATCTTCCCCCTGGGACTCATCAAACAAGAAGCCAGCACCGACCGATACATCCCCATCCCAACCGAAGTAAGAGACATCTACCGTATCTGGAGACCCAGTCCCCTGTACCGAGCCAGACGCCTCGAGGCAGCACTCAAAACACCCGCAGAAATCTACTACAAATGGGAAGGAGGCAGCCCCGCCGGCAGCCACAAACCAAACTCCGCGGTCGCCCAAGCCTACTACAACAAACAAGAAGGAATCGAACGACTCGTCACCGAAACCGGTGCAGGACAATGGGGATCTGCCCTTGCATTCTCCACACAACTCTTCGGAATCGCCTGCCGCATCTACATGGTCAAATGCAGCTACGAACAAAAACCCTACCGACGCATCCTCATGCAGACCTGGGGTGCCGAAGTCCACTCAAGCCCCACCACACTCACCCAAGCCGGACGAGACATTCTTAAAAAGGATCCCACCACCACCGGAAGCCTGGGCATCTCCATCAGCGAAGCAGTCGAAGATGCTGCCACCCATGACAACACCAACTACGCACTCGGCTCCGTTCTGAATCATGTTGTTTTACATCAGACCGTCATCGGACTCGAACTCAAAAAACAATTCGAAGTCCTCGGAAAATACCCTGATATCATCTGCGGATGCGTCGGCGGTGGAAGCAACTTTGCTGGAAGCGCGTTTCCCTTCGTCCAAGACAAAATAAAAGCAACACATCCCAACCTCCGTATCGTCTCTGTCGAACCCCTCGCCTGCCCCACCCTCACCCAAGGAGAATACCGATACGACTATGGAGACACTGTCGGACTCACCCCCCTCCTAAAAATGTATACCCTTGGCCATGACTTCGTCCCCTCCGCAATCCATGCCGGTGGACTACGCTACCATGGAGACTCACCTCTCCTCTCAAAACTCACCAAGGACGGATACATGGAAGCACTCGCCTACACCCAACAGGAAATCTTCGAAGCAGCCATGCTCTTCACCAAAACAGAAGGACTACTCCCTGCACCAGAATCCGCCCATGCCATCAAAGCAGCTATCGACTTTGCCCTCATGGCAAAGAAAAAGAACCAAAAGAAAATCATCGTCTTCACCAACAGCGGCCATGGGCATTTCGACTTAGCAGCATATGACGATTATCTCCACAAAAAAATCCCAAATGGGGAGTATAAAAAACCATAACGTTTACTCCCTTACCTCCCTTTTTTATTCACCTTTTATTTCAAAAGAATCATCCCTACTAAAAACAGTCCACGAACAATATGTTTATCTACTACCATACCACTTAATAAAGGGTATTTGATATCCCCCTTTGACCGAAGTGGGGTAGGACCTATGAAGGAATTAGATATCACCACAATGCGACATGGAACCGACCTAATCAAGCGAGGATTCTCAAAAATGCAAAAAGGTGGTGTCATCATGGACGTCACCACCGCAGAACAAGCAAAAATCGCAGAAAAAAGCGGTGCGGTTGCCGTCATGGCTCTCGAACGAGTCCCCGCAGATATCCGCGCCCATGGTGGTGTCGCACGGATGGCAGACCCAACCATCATTAAACAAATACTAGACACCGTTAGCATTCCTGTCATGGCAAAAGCCCGCATCGGACACTTCGTCGAAGCACAAGCACTTGAGGCACTTGGCGTTGACATGATCGATGAATCAGAAGTACTCACCCCTGCTGATCCGTTTTACCACATTGATAAACGCTGCTTTACCATCCCCTTTGTCTGCGGCTGCCGCAACCTTGGTGAAGCAACCAGACGTATCTGGGAAGGAGCAGCAATGATCCGGACCAAAGGAGAAGCGGGCACCGGAAACATCATCGAAGCAATCCGCCATCAACGCATGGTCACCCGCATGATTACCACACTGAAAACGATGCCTACGTTGAAAATACAAAAACTCGCCGAGGAATACAGTCAAAGTTACATCACCTCCTATAAAACCTTGACCAATCAACCAGTTGATGACAAAACCCTACTCTTTGGTTCCTCAACCTATGGAACCATGAAAAAAGAAATATCTGATATATTAAAGGAAATAAAACACCTGCAACGACTCCCCGTTGTGAACTTCGCGGCAGGTGGTATAGCAACCCCTGCTGATGCCGCTATCATGATGCAACTTGGAAGCGATGGTGTCTTTGTCGGCTCAGGTATCTTTAAATCAAAGAACCCAGAGAAACGAGCAAAAGCAATCGTGGAAGCGGTAGCTCACTACGATGAAGCAGACATCATTGCAGAAGTCAGCAGAAACCTTGGTGACGCCATGTTAGGAATAGAAATTAGCTCGATTCCAAAAGAACAACTCCTCCAAGAACGAGGCTGGTAGGAATCGTCACCATCGGGGTCTTATCCCTCCAAGGAGCAGTTTCAGAACATCTCGTCTCAATGAATCGTGTTTTTCAGGAAGACCAGAAGACTGGAAAAGCTATTCTCATACGTCAGATTAAAGACATAGACTCTTGTGATGCATTAATAATCCCTGGTGGAGAAAGCACCACCATCTCCCGTATTTTGGTGAATTCCGGTATGTATGATGCAATCCGCAGACGGATGGAGAATGACGATATCGCCCTTATGGGAACGTGTGCAGGATGTGTCTTGCTAGCCAAGGAACTCACCGATACAACCGCTGATGTCAAACTCCTAGAAGCAATCGACATGCAGGTAGAACGCAACGCATTTGGCAGACAAAAAGAATCACACGAGCGGTCAATACGCATAAAAGGATTCACAGAGTCGTATCATGCTGTTTTTATCAGAGCACCCATCATCACAAAAACATGGGGGGACTGTGAAATCCTATCAAAAGCGGGTAAAGAAATAGTCATGGCCAGGCAGAAGAACTACCTGGCGTTATCGTTTCATCCTGAGTTAACTGATGACCTCAGGATTCATCGATTTTTTTTAGAGATGCTGTAGCTATGCCTTCATGATAGCAAGCAGGAAGATTCCCAGCGCAATCAGTGCACCAACAACCGCACCGATGACTGCGATAATCCCATTCACTATCGTTCCTGAGAAGTTCAACAGGTCTATTGGTGCTCCCATGAACCCTAACAGGTTAGCTCCCCAGAGGAAGATGACACCAACAATAAGGCCGATAATGATTAAAATCGCTCCAACTGCTCTACTTTTACCAGAGCCGAAATAAGCGGTAAAAATTCCTGCGATCACACTTGCTATTGCAAACACCAGCGTCATCATGCTTAGAAAATATTGTACTAATCCTTCCATTTTTTTCACTCCTTAAAACTTCGTTCCCGTTAGCGTTTTTGTATCGATTACCCCTTCGATGGTTCGAATCTTGTTTACCACAATGTCTCCGAGGCTCTCGAAATCATCCGCTTCGATTTTTGCGATGAGATCGTATTCTCCAAATAACGGATGGAGCTCAATAATCTGTGGTACTTTAGAGAGTTTGTTGTAGACCTCATGTTCATGTGCGGGAGCGGCACTTATCAGGACAAACCCAATTGCCATAGATTTTACCTTCCTCACTCACCGTTATAATGTCATTGGATATAAGTCTTACGTTATGTACTAATTCGCTTCTATCTTAAAAAGAGGTATTTTGCTTTTAAGTCGTTGTCGATGGGGTCACCTTCTTTTTCATCTGTTTTTTGCTTGATAGACCTCTATGAATTTTTCTATGCTTCTGTCATAGGTCCGTTCAATAGCATCAGGGAAGAAACAAGCAGGGAGCTCACCTCTGTTTTGATGATACTTCACACATTCGCAGCAGATGCCTTTCTTGTCACAGGGGTAACTGCAATTGCATGAGTCCTTATTCTTCTGTATTTTGCATTCTACCATAATCATGCTTCTCCTACGAGTTTCTTAAACTGATTTTCATCAAGTATCGTTAATCCAAGTTTTTTTGCTTTTTCGTATTTCGAGCCCGGGTCGGAGCCAACGACGACATAATCAATGTCTTTTCCGACAGCGGAGGCTACCATCCCACCTTTTTTCATCACCATATCTGAGGCATCTGGTCTGCTCAGGGTCGCAAGACCTCCTGTGAAAACGAATTTTTTCCCAGCGAGAGGTCCTTCTTTTTTTGTTTCTTTCGTTTTGATTCCGATGTCCTTCAGTTTGTTAATTAATTCGATATTTTCCTCGGTTGCGAAGAACGTAGCAATGGCCTCGGCTGTCTTGTCGCCTAGTCCATGGATCTGGGTTAACTCCTCGGCAGTCTTACTTGCGAGTTCATCGATACTCTGATACTGTGCTGCAAGGATTTGGGCTGCGTATTTTCCGACATGTCGGATCCCCAAGCCATAGATCAATCTCGCTAAGCCTTGTTGTTTGCTTTTCTCAATCGAGTCCAGGAGGTTTTGTACTGATTTGTCTTTGAATCCTTCGAGTTGTAAGATGTCATGTTCTTTTAATGCATATACGTCTGCGATGTCTTCAATGAGTCCTTTTTCAATGAGCTTATCAATGGTCTGCCCTCCTAAATGGTCTATGTCCATAGCGTCGCGTGAAGCGAAATATTCGATGCGCCATTTCAACCGAGCGGGGCATTGTTTGTTTGGGCAGCGGACCGCGACTTCATCCAGGGTTCGGATGACTTCTGAGCCACACACTGGGCATTTGCGGGGGATGGTACGGGCTTTTTCCTTCCCGGTTCTTTTCTCACTGATGCTTTTTACGACCTGTGGGATGACATCGCCGCTGCGTTCCACCAACACGATGTCCCCGATTCTGATGTCTTTGCGTTTCAATTCATCAAAGTTATGGAGGGTCGCTCGTGAGACGGTGACTCCTCCAACCTGGACTGGTTCGAGGATTGCGACAGGGGTAAGCGTCCCGGTTCGTCCCACCTGTATCACGATGTCTTTCAGTCGGGTGGTCGCTTGTTTCGCGGTGAATTTGAATGCGATCGCCCACCGTGGGTGCTTGATGGTCGAACCGAGTTGTCGTTGCTGAGTAAAAGAATTCACTTTCAGGACGACACCGTCAATCTCATAGTCGAGTGATTCTCGTTTTGTCTCAAGAGATTTACAGTACGAGATTGCTTCTTGCATGGAACCTGTTTTTTTAATGAGGGGGTTGACGCGGAATCCCGCTGTTCGGAGCGTCTCAAGGGAGTTCTGCTGATTTTTAAAATCCTTGTCCGCATAGGAGATATAATATAGATAGGTATCCAAGGGTCGTGATGCGACGATACGTGGGTCGAGCTGTCGAAGGGATCCTGCAGCAGCGTTCCGGGGGTTGGCAAACACCTGTTCCCCTTTTTTTTCTTGTTCTTTGTTGAATTTCTTAAACGAGGAGACAGGAAAATACACTTCCCCGCGAATCTCTGCATTTTGAAGCTCTGACCCTTGTAATCGGAGTGGGATGCTTCGGATGGTCCGAAGATTGGAGGTGATGTCATCACCTTTTATCCCATCACCACGGGTCGCGCCCCGTTTGAAGACCCCGTTTTCGTAAATTAACGAGATGCTGACCCCGTCAATCTTTGGTTCACAGATGTATTCAACATCGGTAACGACCTTTTTCACCCGCTCATCGAATTCCTGGAGTTCCTCATGGGAGTACGCATTCTCCAGGGAGAGCATGGGTATTTTATGCTCCACGGTGGTAAACCCTTTCGCGGGTTCTCCTCCGACCCGTTGGGTCGGTGAATCAGGGGTGATCAAATCAGGATGCTGGGTCTCTAACGCCTCGAGTTGCTTTAGCAACATGTCATATTCATAATCGGAGATTACTGGGTTGTTTTCCACATAGTATTGATAGTTATGGTAGTTGATTTCATCACGGAGTTTTTGTATCTGTTTTTTCGCGTCGTTTTTATTCATTGGTTCACGTACCAATCATTTTTTCAATATCCTTGACTGAGAAGGTGTTCAGGATGTCTTTTTTCTCTAGCCAGCCTCGTCGGGCGGTCGCAACTCCAAAACGAAGGAACCCCAGATGGTTTATGGTATGAGAATCCGTGCCTAGGACGAATTTGACGTCATGGTCTTTGGCTTGTTTGATATGCATGTCATCAAGGTCGAGTCGATCGGGGAATGAGTTGATTTCGAGTCTGGTGTTTGTTTGTTTCGCGGCATCGATGATCTGTTCAATGTCCACCTCGTAGGGGTCTCGTTTCCCGATGAGTCGACCCGTCGGATGCGCCAGAAAATTCACATTATCGTTGCTCATCCCGTTGATGATTCGTTTCGTCATGGTGTCCTTATCCATCTTAAATGCGGTATGGATCCCGATATACACGAAATCAAAGGATTCCAATGTTTTGTTATTGTAATCGAGAGACCCATCGGTTTTTATGTCACATTCGGTGCCGCAGAAGATCCGTAATTCAGGGAATTTTTTTCTTGCTTTTTCGATTTCCAGGATTTTTTTCTTCACACGTTCCTCTGAGAGTCCATTGGCGATCTTCAGGGACTGGGAATGATCCGTTATTCCGATGAACTCATAGCCTTGTTTTGTGGCGGCTTCCGCGATGGTTTCGATCGAGTCGCTGCCATCGCTCCATTCTGAATGAACATGGAAGTCTCCTTTGATTTGATCCTGGATGATAAGCAGAGGTAAGGTGTTGTTTTTTGCAGCGTCGAACTCCCCGCGGTTCTCCCGAAGCTCCGGTTCTATGTAGGTTAATCCGATTCTTTTATAGATGTCTTCCTCGGTTTTCCCTGAGATGTACTTTTCGGTTTCTTTGTCGAATAACCCATATTCGTTTAATTTGAATCCTTTTTTGATCGCAAGGCTGCGTAAGGTGACGTTATGATCTTTAGAGCCGGTGAAATACTGCAGGGCTGCTCCATAGCTTTTTTCCTCAACCACCCGGAGGTCCACTTGAATGTGGTCGTTTAGAATGACACTTGATTTGGTTGTTCCCTTCGCTAATACCTCAGCTACTTCAGAGTATGAGACAAAGTACTCCATGACGTCTTCAGGATCGTTCGATAATGCAAGGATATCGATATCCCCGATGGTTTCTTTCATTCGACGCAGGCTACCGGCAATGTTGATTCTTTTTATCTTCTTGTTCTTCTTCAGATACTCTAGATACCTGTTCCCGTCTTCATAGGCGACATGTAATAACGTCCTACCGCTTGTTTTTTCCAGGAGGTGGATTCCCCGTAAGATATTCCGCTCGGTGATTTCCCCAAATCCTTTCAGGACTCGGAGTTTCCCGTTGGTTGCTGCATCGCGGAGTTCCTGGATGCTGGTGATCCCCTGTTCTTTATAAAGCACCGCGACTTTCTTTGGCCCTAAGCCAGGGATGCTCAGTAGCTGGATTAACCCTGGTGGGACTTCTTTTTTTAGCCGTTCGAGGTACTCCAGTTTTCCCGTCTGAATCAGTTCTGTAATCTTCTTTGCCAATGCCTCCCCGATCCCAGGGATCGACTCCAGTGTCCCCTGCTGCATCCGTGTTTCGATGTCTTCATCCATGGTTTCAATGGTTTGGGCTGCCATGCGGTACGCCCTGGTCTTAAAAAACATCTCCCCTTTGATGTCCAATAGGTCCGCGATCAAGTATAAGGTATCTGCAATGAACTGATTCTTCATAGCACCTCATCGATGAATTTATTGAAGATGAACGATGATTTCAACAGGGTCTCCATCATGCATCCTGAGCGTCTCACGCAGATTATCCGGGGCGATACATTCAAGGATGGTTGCGTAATGACTCCGTTTCGGCAGTACGATTGCTCCTTTCCGCCCGTTGATGGTGGCTTTAAAGCAGATTACACCACCGAAGGTGCGGTTCTCCGCCTGGAACTCCTCAATTTCGATACCACCGTAATTACGCAGCAAACGAATCTTGTTCCGCTCGATGTATTCGATCTGCACATTCAACGTCCCAGGATATGCGACAAACCCGAGTCGTTTCTCAAACTGATCAGCGTACCCCTTATGTCCCGTGTAGTACTTCCCCTCACCCATCCCCGACACCAGTTTTCCATTAAAGACGACCTTGTTTGTGAGATCAAAGATCTGTTTATAGGAGTGATATTCATTCTCCAAGGCTTCAGACCCTGTACTGGTAATCTGAATCATTTGTTTTTTCACCCCCAGCTCCCGACTAATCATCTCCAACGTGTCCAACTCCAACAAGTACCTTGATGCGGTCTGTTGGCTGGTCTGTAACTGTTCCGCAAGCTCATGGGAGGAAAGCTCGATTTTGTTCTGCATCGCCCCCAGCAATGCCAACTCCTTAAGGGTCTGCATCAGATACGGTTTCAACAGGTTTTTCCTCCGACCCGGTTGTTTATTTACCGATTGTTTCAACAAGCTTCTTCCCTTCATCCGTAAACACGTAGGTGTTGCCTTTTTTTTCAACGATGCCTCCGGTGATGAACTCATCGATGATACGTTGAGCCACCCGGGGGATGATACGGTTTTTTTTCGCAATCCGGGTAAGATTGGTTTCCCCTGCGACAAGCTCGTCAAAGATCACTCGTCTGAATTTGTTTGCAAGTATGAATCCTTCATCCATCGCTATCCAACAGCTTAATTTAGAGGTATCACATAAACCTTTTCAAACTTATGTTTCAAAAGATCCCCTCAGTACTCAACGCAAAACAGCTATTGGATCAGTCGATCCGTCGAACAAAAAAGATCCAGATCCATGACCGTGATAAACGATATGAGATCAAAAAAACCATTATCGCACGGACCGAGACGTTCATTACGGATTTGACTCAACGACTAGAGTCGTATGTGAAACATTTTCCTTCCTTGGATCGGCTCCCCTTGTTCTATCAGGAAATCATCGATATTAAAATCGATACGGATAAGTTAAAGAAATCCCTTGGGGCGGTCGACTGGGCACGTAAAACCGTCGATATGGTCTACCAAACACAGAGGAATGCATTGACGAAGACAGGGAACATCGATTTTTTGAAGCAGAAGCAGAAGGAGATCTATGGTCGGGTGTCCTCCATCGTCAAACAAGTCAATAAACACCTGGTGTTCCTCTCTGAAGCTCAAAAGATCCTGAAGACCTTTCCCAATATCGAAGAAGTCCCAACTGTAGTTATCGCGGGCTATCCGAATGTGGGGAAATCATCATTGATCCGACAGCTGTCAGCAGCGAAACCAGAAGTTGCGCAGTACCCGTTTACGACGAAACAGATTTTCGTCGGTCATCTGGAAAAAACCGTCCGGTATGAGAAGAAACGCTATCAGATCATCGACACCCCTGGGCTGCTGGACCGGCCTCTCTCTGAGCGTAACGAGATCGAACAGCAGGCGATTGCCGCATTACGCCATCTAGCGGATTTGATTGTGTTCCTCTTCGATCCATCAGAGACCAGCGGGTATCCCCTCGTTGAGCAACAACAGATGCTTACCAATATCCAGAAACTCTTCCGTGATGTCCCCTTTCTCATTGTCGAAAACAAAGTCGACATCATGAACACCGGTTCATCGTATACCAAGATCTCGTGTAAGACTGGTCAGGGGATAGAGGAACTTCGTCAGGAGATCCTCTCACAGCTTCCCTAATGCTTTTTTATTGTAGGTGCATATCCTGGTACATGTTCATCTGCGAAAAATGCTCATAAAAAGGCAACATGATATCCTTTCCAACGACAACTAGGAAAGGAAGAGCTTAGATTTTTTATACCCTCTTTTCCCCCCTCTATTCTTCCTTCCTATTGTTCATTTTGTGAAACAATCTTCTCCTCCCTTAACAACATCTAAAAATTTTTTTTAATCAGGTTTCTTTAACGTCGGGTCTTCATCGTCTGGATGAGTTCCTTACCAAAATCCGTCACCCCATACAACCGAACGTTCTTGCCCCCAGAACGCTCCTCAACAATGTTCAAACCGATGAGACTTTCTTCCTCACGATACCGTTCCTCGATTCCTCGTAACGCACCAATCACATTGGAGGACGTCGCACCAATGTTATAAGCAATCTCCGATGTATAACTGCAGTTTGGACTGATTTCTACAAGATATTCAGTGACCTTGCGTCGAATATTGCTTCGTCGTAGCGCCCGGATCGCAACCGATCGTTTAATCTCGATAGAGCGGTCTATCGTAGTTTGTTCTAGCATCCCATCGTTCCCGTTAAAAAAACGAATACTCCCTCTTTTAATAAAGTATTCGCTTCCGGATACCTCGCTGCGTATACACTTGCACTACTACTTGCATCGTCACCTCTGTATCCCGCTATTTATGCAGGTGTCTGAAAACAGAGAAAAAAATCAGTCGATCTAAATCGGTATTTCTAAGGAGAAAAAAGGAAGATTTTAAAATAAGAATAAAATCAAAAAAAACTCTGATAAAAGAACCTGAAAAAAATTTCAGTACATCACAAAGAGTTGATCCTTTGTTCCTCACTGGATACAGGACAAATGCGTTAATGACGAAACAATACGGTATTTATAGGTGGTGTCTGATTATTATTTTATTGGGGAACTTTGATGAGAAAAAAATACGTCTGTCTGTTTATTAGTACAATATTTATAATAACAATCATGTCCGAGGCCGTTGCTTATCAACAAAATCCTAATACATCCATGGACTCCTTATTACAAGAACCAATGAGGCACAATAAAAACGATGACATCCTAACCATTATTTCCAACATCAATGAACCGATTTACTTTTCATACCTAGAAAACATCACCGCATTCGGACCGCGTGTCACCGGAACAACCTCGTGTTACAACGCAGGGACATACCTGTATGAAGAATTCCAAAGCATGGGGCTTGCAGTACGCTACCAAAACTGGAACAATGGAGGATACCAAGACCGGAACATCGAAGCAACCCTCCCAGGGGTTGATGAAACCAGCGATGAACTCTACCTTATTTTTGGGCATTTCGACACCGTTGCGAACTGCGAGGGGGCAGACGATGACGCCTCAGGGGTCGCTGCCGTACTGACCGCAGCGTACCTGCTCCGTCAATATACATTCAATCACACTATCCGATTTGTCGCATTCTCCGGAGAAGAACAATGGATGCTAGGAAGCTATACATACGTCGAAGAAGCAGTCCAGAACGGAGACAACATCGCAGCAGTCCTCAATGATGATATGATAGGCTATGCACTCACCCAGGATCAAGGAAGTAAAATTAAGGTCTATGACAGGACCACTACCCCTCGATGGGTGACGAATTGCACGATTAACATTAGTCAACAATACGCTGATGAAATCGGACTTCTCGTCATACCCAGTGGCCCAACCGCCAGTGACCAGCTCCCGTTCTGGGATGCAGGCTTCGAAGGAATCTTTTATCATGAATTCAAATTCAACGATTACTACCACGAACCCGGAGATACGATTGCACATATGAACCTCACCTACGCAGTCAAATGCAGTCGACTCAGCATCGCAACCCTTGCAGCACTTGCTGAGATCGTCAGCAGCTCCAACACACCACCAGAGACACCGGACACACCAACCGGACCGGCGCAGGGAGACATCGGAATTGAATATTCCTTTACAACACAAACCACGGACCAAGACTCAACTGAAATCTTCTACCTCTGGTTCTGGGGGAACCAGATGAGCGAATGGATGGGGCCCTATGAACCTGGTGAATCGATTTCCACTGTACATAGCTGGGATTACCCAGGAACCTATGAAATCAAAGTCATGGCCAAAGATTCAGAGGATGCAACCAGCGACTGGTCAGAGTCTCTCATGATACAAATAGCTGGTGCTCCGCTCCTAGGAATCGGTGATATCACTGGTGGGTTTGGCGTACATGCAGGAATAACAAACACAGGAACCGGAGACGCTATAAATGTTCAATGGACCATCACCCTTAGCGGATTGGTCCTTCTTGGGAAACAAACCGAAGGGACTTTTCCTAAAATCATCCCAGGGTTTACCCCAACAGCACAGACTAGTCTTCTCATCGGTCTTGGCCCAGTTAGTATTACCGTTCGTGCGGTCGCAGATGGGTTAAATCCCATAGAAAAACATGCCACAGGATTTCTCCTTGGCCCCTTCGTCATCAGAGTCAAATAAATGCATTATTTCCCATGGAGGGATTACCCGATGAAATCCTTTCAGGATTCAATGAATGAATATAAAAAACAGATGCAGAAAGGCGACATTCAAGAAGCCTATAGAAATTTGATGAATTATATCATGGAATTGAGAACCTATTTTGAAAAAAAATATCCCACATTTTTCGTATCAGGCAGCATCTATTACGGATACATGGATATGACTTATTTTTCCTTTTTTCCCGACTCATTAAAAAAGAAAAAATTAAAGATCGGGATAGTTTTTATTCATGACACTTGTCAATTTGAAATCTGGTTATTTGGATATAACAAGCAGATTCAAACAAAATATTGGAACTTATTCAAAGAAAACAAATGGAAGAAATATCGTCTTTCATCGTCCACAAAAGATGTTGATTATATTTTACAATCCGTGTTAGTTGAAAACCCCGATTTTAATGACCCGGGTAAGTTAACAAAACAAATAGAAAAAGAGACCTTGAAATTTATTATGGATGTCGAAGAATTCTTATCAACACAGTAATAAAAATGAAAAAAAGCAGAAGCGACGAATAACCATCTGTCTTCACAAAAACCTTATTCGAGATGCACAAAAACTGAAAATTTGCATCAGTTCGTTTGTAGAAATCGAGTTAAGGAAATATATCGCAGTGATCGATAGAAGAAGGACTGATGAAGCTTCTCTGAAAAGAGATGAGTGCGGGCGCCGGGATTTGAACCCGAGTTTTAAGCTTGGCAAGCAGACTACACTACACCCGCATATCCTGATAGTCCAGACACAGAAGCAATCATCCCTTAAAAAGTATTACGCTGTATTATTGTGCCATCTTAGCTTTTTTTTCCCACAGCATCATCTATAAATATAGGAGTCACCATATAAATCCAAGAGGTGATTCCTTCGATGACACCTTTGAAACGGATGGTACACATCCTCTCTGTTCTTCTCATTCTTCCTGTTCTTCTCTCTATCCCAATTCATGGAGGTCCCTTGGTCCTACCTCATCAATCATCCATCGAAGAAATCACCCTGCAAGATGATGCGTTCCATGGCCGGGGAAGTCTCCCCTTCATCGAATGGTGGTACTTCGATGCAAAACTTGACAACGGGTACTCTTTGGTCCTTGGCGTGCAAGTTTTAAATATCTTCGCACGTGGAATCGTCACGACACGTCTCACCATGTATCATCAAGGGTCCCTCCTCATCAAAAGCTATGAAAAATACTTCCTTAGAGATTTTTCTGCTTCATCTGAGGTTCCTTCCGTGTTCATTGCAGGCGATCAAGTCATCCTTGGAACATATGATACAGCCAATGACCGCTTTTTCTATACCGTCACCATAAAAACCCCTGAAGGTGCAGTCGACCTCCAATTTAATGGCTGTACTAAAGGCTGGAAACGTCAACAACAAACAGGGGACTGGTGGGCAGTCGTCCTCCCCCGTGCAACTGTTTCTGGAACGATCACCATCAACAACGAAACGATGAATGTGACAGGAACTGGGTATCATGACCACAACTGGGGGATTGGTCCCCGCGTCGCCCTGCATTTTGGATGGTTCTGGGGAACCTGCAATTCAACAACCTACACGGTCACCTGGGCGGAGATCCGCACAACCAGACTTACGGAACTGCCGATTATGGTCTTAAACATAAAAGACGCAGGATACCTTGAGATCCCCTCAGAGACCATCTGGTTCTCTACAGATAATCTCTCCTTTGATCATTTCAGACGCATCCCTTGGTTTTTCAACATCGAGACAATCACCGAACATGTCTTCCTTGTTATCGACATGGAAGTCATCAGCATGGATCATACCGAGATGCTAGGGTTCATCAACTACTGGAGATACCATGTCCGATGCACCGGGACGATCATGGTGGATGGACATGTAGAGACCGTGGAAGGGATTTCCATCATGGAATATCTCCGGTTCCGATAGTGGTCACCACGGAAGGAAGCCCCATTCTTTTTAAGGGTTTACTGAGATGACGACGAGCACAAATAGGAACCTCGTACATCCCCGGTGTGAGAGACCGTTGTGTGTACTGTAAAACTGGTTCTGTGCTACTTGTCTTACACTTCCTACATTTGAATCCTTGATTGGTCCCTTTCGATTTCATATGTTTCCCGCAGGTCGGACACACAGGGTTTTCAACTTTTCTAATGAGAGACGCCAGTTGAATCACCCGTATTTTTTCAAGGTTAATAGTCAACGGCTGTTCGCGGACGCCTCCAAAGACTTCGACGATATCATCTGTGGAAAGCTTACGAATGATCTGACGGAATCCTTTGGTCGGCTCATAGGCAGCACAATCAATGGTTCCTGTCGCATCACGGATCCTGAAAAGAACATGACCCCCAGGAATCGTTTTCGCAGGCTCAACAACCGTCCCCTTCACGATCACCGACTCAAATGATTGAACCTGAACAATCGATTTTCTCATCAGATGATCATCGGTCCCTTGATTTGTTTCAAACAACAGCCAGCTCTCCATCGGCTCTGATTTCACTAGTTCAACAGCCAACCGGAGCTCCTCAGGGTTCTCCCCTCTGATCCCATACAGGATCGGACAAGGTGAGGCAGGGACAAGACGATTATGACGATTCAATGTATCATAGTTGTCAAACGTCCCAGTACATTTCATATCCATCTGTTGAACGGACCTTGCATCCACCTGTCGTTTCGTCCCCCACCGCTCCCGGGGCCGATAGGCGATAATCTCATAGGTCCGATCCCCAGGCTCCCAACTGACCGCGGCAGTCGCCCCTATCAACCCACGTTTATTCTTGTATCCTTCATAGACTGCGTGATGATCCTTTAAAATAGCAAGGACCTCCTCAAGAGCAACCAAAGTGGTTACCGCTTTCTGATACAACTCACATGATGGCTTTATCGAAAGAACAACGAAACCTGGGTTTGTGTTTGCATCCTCCACACGGGCTTGTGATTCAACGATTTCCTTTACAACACCCACAAGATTGCTTTGTTGCTGTTCCGAAAGTTCAGTAAAAGGAGGTGAACCACCGTACACCTCATGGCCATTGATCATCGCAATTCTCTTTTTTGTTTTTCTGGAGTGTGTTCCTACCTGGAGACAGACCGCTCCGTTCCCCCGAGTCTTCCAGGGCACATTCGGGTTCAACCGAACCAGCCGTGGATAACCGATAATCTCATACTCATCTAAGAGTCTCTGCAGGATGGTCCGCAGCACATACGTCGTGCACCCCCCATTCACCGAGTCTGTATCGTCAATACCTATCCAGATAACATTTCACCAAAAACGTTATTAGAGAGGACGTACTTTAAGCTTCATTACCTATGGATAGAACAGAATTACTTACCAATATCAGAGAGTTTTTAGGGGACGCGGGTTTTTCCGTCTCAGACCCGTGTACATTCCGCCTCCCCGGCTTCGACCTTGTAGCTCGACGAGAGGAGACCTTACTTATCCTCAAAGTCCTCTCAAACATCGATGGACTTTCTGAGGATGTCGCCCAAGAGCTCCAAGCAGTGTCCTATCTTCTGAAAGCCACCCCCTTGCTCATCGGTGAAAAAAACGGTATCAACACCCTTGAGGATGATGTGGTGTATTTCCGTTTTGGCATCCAAACCGTCACTACAGCAACACTACGAAACCACTTGCTTGAGAAAATACCGGTGCGAGCCTATGCTGCCCCCGGTGGGTTATATGTCAACCTCGATCAAGAGAAAATACGACGATTACGCCAGGAGAAAAACATCTCGCTGGGGAGTTTTGCACACCATGTCCATGTCTCCCGACGCACCGTCCGGATGTACGAGGACGGGATGAGCGCCCGTATCGATATTGCATCCCGTATCGAGGAGATGTTCGAACAGACCGTGACTACCCCCATTGACCTGCTCAAACCACTCCTTATGGAGACCAAACAGTTACCACTCTTCAAAAAAGACCCTGGGACGACCAAAGAACTTCGATCAGAGATCTTCACCTTGCTTCAGGACATCGGCTACCGGGTTATCCCCATGGACCGCTGCCCCTTCGAAGCACTCAGCAAGGAAAAAGAAAAGATCCTGCTCACCTGTGTCCAGGAGTATAATAAGAAACTTGCGGAAAAAGCACATTTCATCAGCAGTATCTCACGGATTACCGAGAGACATGCCGTGGTCTTCACCGATAAGGATGTCGAAAAGAAGAGTCTGGAGGGCACCCCGATTATCGGGAAAAAAGAACTACGGAAGATCCGGGACCCTGAGGATGTCTTTACGTTAATTCTTGAAAGAATCACCTCTGAATAAGCAGGATTCCTATGACACAAACTTTTATAAATAAGATTCTTATTCCCGAGAACTACGTTACCCTCTGGAGTAACAAATAATACCTTACAGCGTCGTTGATGAATCATGGCAGACAGTAAAACTGTAGAAGCAGTTCAAAAAGCATTAGAGGAATCAAAAAAACTCGAACGGAAATTCAAACAATCCGTAGACGTCGTCATAAACCTCAAGAACATCGATATGAACGATGCAAAAAACCGCATCGAAGATGAAGTATTGCTCCCGCACGGTCGTGGTACTGATGCAAAGCTTGCACTCTTCGCCAGTGGGGACCTTGCATTGAAATCAAAAAGTCACGTTGATTTATTAATAAAACCCGAGGAAATCGAAGAACTCGCAAAAGATAAGAAGAAATTCAAAAAAATCGCTGACGAGTATGATTTCTTCATTGCCGAGGCACCCTTGATGCCCACCATTGGAAAAACCCTTGGTATCATCCTTGGTCCTCGAGGGAAAATGCCAAAACCCGTGCCACCAACCATTGATATCGCCGGTATTGCAAAAAACCTACGAAAAACCGTAAAGGTCCGATCGAAGACGACAAAAACCATCAATGCAACAGTTGGCCAGGAAGAAATGAGCACGGAACACATCGCAGAAAACATTGATGCTATCTTAAAACGACTCGAAGGAAAACTCGAACGCGGAAAAATGAACATCGGCTCTGTCTATGTCAAAACAAGCATGGGGCCACCCATGCGAATAGGATAAAGGTGTTAAAGTATGGCGCATGTCGCAACATGGAAACACGGGGAGGTCTCAGAGATAAGTTCTCTGATGACGCACCACAAAATCATCGGCATCCTTGATATCGGAGGTATTCCTGCTCCACAGCTTCAGCAGATGCGAGGAGGCATTCGCTCGAAAGCTCAGATCCGTGCATCAAAGAACACATTGATTCTCAAAGCACTTGACGAGGCAGAAACCCAGGTGAAAGGAATCAGCGCCCTAAAAAACGAGGTACACGGCCAAGCTGCTGTCATCGCCACCGACATCAACCCATTCGCTTTATACCGTGAGATAAAAGCAACCCGGAAGAACGCCCCGGCTAAAGGAGGCGAGACTGCTTCCCATGACATCGAGGTTCAAGCAGGTGACACTCCCTTCAAACCCGGTCCCATCGTAGGTGAGCTTCAAAAAGCAGGAATCCCTGCTGCCATAGCCGAAGGAAAAGTCGTTATTAAAACCGACAAAGTCCTGGTGGAAGCAGGCCAAAAGATTTCCCGGGAACTTGCACAAATGCTCTCCCGTATTGATATTTTCCCTATTGAAATTGGTTTAAAGTTAAACGCCGTCTATGAGAACGGTGAGATCTACCGAGCCGACGTCCTTGATATTGACATGGATCGGTTCATGGGCCAGTTACGAACAGCATCATTCACTGCAGTAGGCCTCGCAATGGAGACCGGCTGGACAAATCCCCAGACGATTCGTCCTCTGTTAGCAAAGGCGTATCGAAGCGCACATACCCTTGCGGTGGAAAAGAACATTTATACCAAGGAAACCATGGAGGCGCTTCTTGCCAAGGCACAACGTTCGATGCTGTCTGTTTCATCACAGGTGAAACCTGTTAGTAAAGAGGGCGAAAAAACCCCAACCTAGTTAGGAGGACAAAGCTATGGAGTATGTATATAGTGCGATGCTTCTGCATTCCGCAGGCCAACCTATTAACGAAGAGAATGTAAAAAAGGTTCTCACTGCCGCTGGTGTAAAAACTGATGCCGCACGAGTAAAAGCGCTTGTTGCTTCACTCGAGGGTGTCAACATTGACGAGGCTATTAAAGCAGCCGCCGTCCCAGTCGCAGCGCCTGTAGCAGCTGCAGCACCTGCTGAAAAGAAAGAGAAAAAGAAAGAAGAAAAGAAAGAAGAAGTTTCTCAAGACGAAGCAGCAGCTGGACTTAGCGCGTTATTTGATTAAAGATGCAGAGGTTGTCATCACACAACCCTCTTCTTTTTTGTTTTTTTTCAAACATTTTTTTTTCAAGCATCTAAGTGACATTGTCTTGATAGTACCATTCCTTTATAAAAAAAATAATGAAAGGTGGGGGACGGGATGCATTGGATGGGAGGAAAAAATGCCTTTAGTGGAAAGCAGATATCTAAAGATACCTCCCCAATGTCTTTTGTGTCCCCCAACAACAAATAATCATGGAAAATAAATAGTTTTCCCCTTCTGTTCCTTCTCCTGTTGATCTCTTCGTTCTAAGGAGGTGTCACTTCCCTGATTTTCCGTATCGATCTCCAGAGAAAAAAATATCCTTCTTATTGGTATCCGCCAGTCATAAGACTGGGGTCGCCAAGAAGCAGGAATTCCTCAATGGTGAAGTAATCCGCCCCGACGTTCTGGATATAAACGTTCTGTGCACTCGTCAACATCTCGCCAACCCGGATACCCTCTGTATAGGAATCAAAGAAATGCACATCCAGATACCCTGCTCCACCATAGACGCCATTCGCATCCACCCAGGTGTACGCTGTACGTGTCGAGCCGATCGTCGCAATCGCCCCACCAGATTCCTTCGCAAGGAAACTCCAGGCAAAGCACTGATAGAACTCCAATGGATCCGATGGGAGGCTGAAGATTCTGACCAAAGAGTTCGTCATCCGTGGATAATAATTCCGCAGATCCGTCACATTGAAATCCAGCTTTGCCGTCAGACACGCATCAAAAAAGATGATTGGAAGTTTGTTACCGTTCCGCAATCCGTTGGTATACGGGGTGTAATAGAAAATCTTTGTTTTTGTCAACGCATTAGGTCGGGAGGTCCCCCACCCATGTTCAAAGCCATGTCCCGCGTAACTAATAAACCCTGCACCTCTATTAATTGCCCTGTTAAATGACCAGGGGTGAAGGTTGTGTTTCGACGTCCACAGGAACGTTTGCGCAAACTCCGGCATCGTCTGAGCCACTTTCACGTTCGTTATCTCCCCTTCATAGACAAACGGTGGCGCACCCATACTCACCGGGAAGGTATCCCCCCCAGCAAGGATCAGTCGTTTGAACCAGATCTGATCATACGTCTCCTGCTCATAGACGATGATTTTGTTAACCACGGTTTGAACCTCAGTCACATCTGCACACGCAATCCTGCCGACATGCACATCCGCATACAAGTCAACCCCATCAAGGTCATCACCATCTTCATTGATCTCACCGAACCGGTCGTTCCCATTGGTATCCCAGCTGCAGAACTCCCCGCTCGCATCAAAAAGATCCCCATAATACAGATCAGAAAGCAGGTCTCGTTCCCACCAGGATGCGTAGGTGAAACGGAT
Source organism: Thermoplasmatota archaeon (assembly GCA_025457885.1). Taxonomy (GTDB): domain Archaea; phylum Thermoplasmatota; class E2; order DHVEG-1; family DHVEG-1; genus SM1-50. The sequence continues at coordinate 31,965 of JALOTN010000022.1, forward strand.
TGGTAGCTTCTTCATATCACCCACCAACAGTACATAGGTGGTATCCCAGTCTTCCACTGCTTCTTTGATGAAGTATTTGATCCGCTCCGCGTCATCCCGCCCGTAATATGACCCATAAATCTCCTCGAGTGTCACCAGAGTTGTTGATAGACCCACACCATTTTTATGCTCAACTAATGGTTGCAGCGCTTCGGAGAACTCCGCAGGAGTAATGATAACCAGCGAGGATGATTCAAGGACCGCAGGAATAGCTGGTGCCTCAAGGTACCTCACCTTAATATCAAAATGAGGACAAAAGATAAGCTCATCAGAAACCGGTACATACCGAACAGGAGTGATTTGGACCGTGACAAACAAGGTATGCTCATTCATCCTGTTCAACCCTGCACCAAAAAATGTGTTATACCATGAAACAGGATACGGTTCATCACAAGCATACACCTTCTCGTCGAACACTCCCTCCACGGGAACCAACTGATCACCAATCATCTGCTTCGTCGGAACCGGTCGAATCAAGTAGTCTACTCCCATGGTTTGCACCACCGATGGAACGACCTCCACAGAAAGAACCCGTGTTCCCAGGGGAAACTCAAAGGTCTTTGAAAACATCGGCAACATTGGTGCGCCCTCCACCGAAAGCACCCCCGTCGCCTCGGAAACAATGACGTTACTTAATCCATTCTCTTCAACAAGAATGGGGTTGGAAAAATCAAGGCTCTCAACAAAAACACCCTGATTTATGATCTCCTTTTGCGCTCCGGCAGAAATAAGACCTGACGTCAAAAAAAGAACCAATATTCCAGCGAATACTACTATCTGTCGTAATACGTTCTTCATAGATAATCCCCTTGGAGATAGCGAATCAAAATAGTCATATATTAATCTTAATTCTCCAATTATTAAAAACAACGCTATTGTATTTAAGATTTGTGATAAAAAACTTGGTCAACTATCAAACGATTCTCCCCATAAAAACCAGGGTTCTTGGAGAAGAGACTTTAAATATTAAAAGCTGTATACTGCCTCACTTCTACCAGATAAAACAGGTGAACTATGGGCAAAGGAATAAACGCCGCACGCCAACTGAAAAAAGCACGAAAGAACCAGATGTGGAACGACCGGTACTTTAAAAAACGAGTCCTCCACCTCAAGGAAAAATCAGATCCCCTCGGAGGCGTACCCCAAGCACGAGGCATCGTGATTGAAAAAGTCGGCATCGAGGCAAAACAACCCAACTCCGCTATCCGAAAATGCGTCAAAATCCAACTTATCAAGAACGGTCGACAGATCACTGCGTTTGCCCCTGGTAACCATGCCATCGGATTCATCGATGAACACGACGAAGTCGTCGTCGAAGGCATCGGCGGTCGAATGGGCCGAAGTTACGGGGATATCCCTGGCGTTCGATTCAAAGTCATCAAAGTAAATGATGTCTCCCTTGATCAACTGGTAAAAGGAAAAATTGAGAAACCAATGAGACGGTAACTATGAGTGAAAAAAAAGACGTTCAACCCAGTGCAGCATTCTTCCCAATGTTCTCAAAATACGACCCTGGCGCTATAAAAATCGAAGACCCTGGCCTGCAACGCTACATCAACCTCGAAAACAAGGATTTCTTCCTTGGAGCGCCCCATGCGAATAAGATGTTTGGGAAAGCAAATGTCCCGATTATCGAACGACTCATTAACATCCTCATGAAAACCGAGATGTACACCGGGCAGAAGACCAAGGCATACACCGCAGTCCGCAAAGCATTTGAAATCATTGATAAACGCACCAAGACCAACCCGGTGCAAGTCCTCGTTGACGCGTTACAAAACGCAGCACCAAAAGAGGAGACAACCCGGTTACGGTTCGGAGGCATTATGGTCCCCAAAGCAGTGGACATCTCACCACAACGCAGACTAGATATAGCGTTACGTAACATCTGCACAGGGACTATGACTGCGAGTCATAAGAACAAAAAAAGAATCGAGGCATGTCTTGCTGATGAGCTCCTCAAGGCTAGCAAGAATGATCCTGCATCTTTTGCGGTTGCAAAGAAAAATGATCTTGAGCGGGTCGCCAAAGCAGCTCGATAGACAAAAAAATATGGATTTTTGAAGGTGTAATATATATGGGGCGAAAAGAAGAAAATATTCAAAAAGCAACAACGCTGATGAATAAATTAGATCATATTCGTAACATTGGGATTGCAGCACACATTGATCATGGGAAAACAACTTTTTCAGATAACCTCATCGCCGGATGTGGGATGATGAGTGAAGACCTCGCCGGAAAACAACTGGTCTTAGATTACGATGAACAGGAGCAAGCTCGCGGGATTACGATTAACGCAGCATCAGCATCAATGGTTCATAACGTCGATGGACAGGATTATCTGATTAACTTAATTGACACACCAGGACATGTCGACTTTGGTGGGGATGTTACCCGTGCGATGCGAGCAGTTGATGGTTGTATCATTGTCGTCTGCGCTGTAGAAGGCGCAATGCCACAAACAGAAACCGTGATACGCCAGGCAATCCGTGAAAAAGTTCAACCTGTATTATTCATCAACAAAGTAGACCGACTCATTAATGAACTTCGAGTCACACCAGAGGAGATGCAAAATCGGTTCATTAAAATCATCAACAAATTCAACGAACTTCTGGACCGTGTTATCCCTGAAGAATTCAAAGGGAAATGGAATGTTAAAGTTGAAAACGGGACCGTTGCGTTTGGTTCTGCATTCCACAACTGGGCAGTTTCCGTTCCTCGTATGAAAAAAACCAACTTAGGATTCAAAGATGTCTACAACTACTGTAAGAACAATGATCAGAAAAGCTTAGCGAAACGATCCCCTATCCACGAGGTTGTCTTGGATATGGTTATTCAACATCTCCCACCACCGAATGTTGCACAAAAATATAGGATTCCACATATCTGGCGAGGGGATCTAACCAGTTCTCTTGGTAAAAGCATGGTCGAATGCAACGAAAATGGACCGTTAGCGTTGATGGTGACAAAGATTATCCTTGATCCCCATGCCGGTGAGGTAGCCATTGGCCGGATGTTCAGCGGAAAGATTCAACGGGGTCAAGAGTTATATGTCATCGGAATGCCCAACAAGAATCGAGTCCAACAGGTCAACGTCATGGTTGGACCTGATCGAATCCCAATTGATTATGTGAGTGCAGGAAATATTGTTGCCGCAACTGGTATCCGTGACGCGATTGCAGGAAGCACCGTAACCGATAACCCTGATGCAGAACCCTTTGAACGTATCGTCCATGTCTCAGAGCCCGTAGTCACCGTTGCTGTCGAAGCCAAAAATATGAAAGACCTACCAAAACTAGTCGAAGTGTTACGATTAATCTCCAAAGCAGATCCAAGTATCCAAGTACAGATCAACCAGGAGACCGGGGAGAACCTGATGTCAGGGATGGGAGAACTCCATTTAGAAATCACCGAATATCGTATCCGAAACGACCATAAAATGGAGATCGTCTGCTCAGAACCTATCGTGGTCTATCGAGAGACCGTCAGCAAACCAAGTCCCTATAAATTCGAAGGAAAATCACCAAACAAACACAACCGGTTCTACATCGAAGTAGAGCCCATGCCAGATACCATCGTCAAAGCAATTTATAACAATGAACTCCCAGAGAACGTGAAGAAATACAAGAAAGAAACAGCTAAGATCCTCCAGGACCTCGGCATGGACAAAGAAGTCGCAAAAGGAGTCTTTGGCGTACATGGACTTAACATCATCACCGATACCACGAAAGGAATACAACATCTGTTCGAAACCCGGGATCTCATCATGGAAGCCTTCGATGAAGTCATGAAAAGCGGACCAACCGTCTCAGAACCCTGTCAAGGGATCCTTGTAAAACTCGTCGATGCAAAACTCCATGAAGATGCAATCCACCGAGGACCCGCACAGGTCATCCCTGCAGCAAGAAACGCTATTTATGGTGCGATTACGATCTCTGAGCCGACCTTACTTGAACCAATGCAGAAAGTCTTTATCAGCACTCCCCAGGAGATCATGGGTGATGCATCACGAGAACTGAATTCCCGACGCTCTGAAGTCAAAGACATGAAAACTGTAGGTGACTCCGTCGAAATCGAAGCCAAAGCACCCGTCGCAGAAATGTTCGGATTTGCCTCAGCCATCCGATCAGCCACCGGTGGTCGAGTCCTGTGGAACACCGAGAACATGGGGTTTGAACCCTTACCAAGAAACCTCCGGGATGACGTGATTAAAAAAATCCGGGAGCGCAAAGGCCTCAAACCAGAGCCATACCCTGCTGAGTATTACATGGGATAATCCTCTTCGGAGGATTATTTCCAAATTTTTAAAAACCACACAAGGATACAGTGGCCACTATGCAGCGAGGAATCGTCCCCATCAACCAGTTCTACGAGTTGGAATACCGCTACTACGAAAAAGACCCAACCTACAAATACTTCAACCGACGATTCGAAATCTACCTCATCGGAAAAAAAGGGACACAAAAAATCTATATCCTGCACATGGACAACTGTGACCGCAGACCCGGTAGTTGGGCACCTCATATCCACCGAGCATCCAATGTGGCAAAGAAACTTTACTTTGGTGTCTCTACCCTGAACTGGAACGAAATCAAGGAAAACTTCCTCTCCGCCATCATCGGAGAGATTGGGGATGAGTACAAGGCTGCTGCAAAAAAAGCAGTCGTCAACCTCCTCTCACCAAAATTCTAAACAACTCATCCTATTTTTCACCAATCTTTGAAAAATATTTTTATACTACAACGACCCATTTGTTCTCTATGGAAATGTCCGTACTTCCTGAGGTAGAAGAAACACTAAACGCCTATAAAAAAAAGAAGAAACAACCTTTGAAAAAGAAAGACGAAGAGGAACAAGAGGAACCACCGGTTAAATAAGGTTCACCTGCTCCTTCATTTTTTTTTAAAGATTATTGACCTGCGAGACGATACTTCCCATGCGATGGTTCGTAGATCTGACCATTACGGTTCAAACGATCCAGGACCTCTTCAACCTTCCGAGACTCAATCCCCTGGATCTCCGCCTCATTGATGATATCGCTACGCGACGCACTATCCTCAGTAGATTCCTGGCAGAGCCGCTGAATGATATCAAGGATCACCCGCATCCGCTCATGTTGGCTATGGCTGATACCTGTCGCGATGATATCAATATCAAACTTCCCCGTCTCCCGGTCCGTCCCTACTCGTCGCAGATACTGATCGATAATCGAGATCGCCCGTTTCGCATCCTCCACATTTGCCTCCTGGCTCAACCGTATCCGGGCACTGGATTCCGCAAGCCGCACAAACGCCTCTAGCTGACGAGGGGTGAACGGTACGGAATCCTTCGAAGAACTCCGGAAATCCACATAATAATTCTGCAGGATTTCCAATGCATCATCCGTCATGACTGGGAAGACGTTCCGTTTCGCATACGCCACATACTTACGCAGGAACTCTGGTTCGAACACGGGTAACACATGCTTCAAAAACGTTGATTCTTGAGATTTTGAGTACATGTTATCAGAGGTCTTTTTCATATGTTCATGGATTTCCCCACCCTTATGTGACTGCAGGATATGAGACGCAAGATCGGTATCCGTCTTTCGATTCGGTTTATCAAGAATCGAAAAGATAAGATCAAAACGTGACAACAACGCAGGGGGCATGTTGATTTGCTCATGCATCGGGATAAATTCATCAAAACGCCCTAGTTTTGGGTTTGCCGCAGCAAGCACTGCACAGCGTGACTTCAGGGTTGCATTAATCCCCGCCTTCGCAACAGAGATCTCCTGCTGCTCCATCGCCTGATGCAAGCTGCTCCGGTCTGTTTCTTCCATTTTATCAATTTCATCGATACAGGCAAGACCTTTATCCGCTAGCACCAATGCACCAGCCTCCAATGTCCACTGTCCCTCACCGAACTCGTCACGGACCGCAGCAGCAGTAAGACCAGCTGCTGAGGACGCTTTACCTGAGGCATACACACTTCGAGGAGCAAGTTTTGACATATACGACAACATCTGCGATTTTGCAGTACCTGGGTCTCCCACAAGTAACGCATGGATATCCCCTCGTGTCCTTGTCCCATCAGGCATTTCCTTCGCGATTCCACCGAACAACTGAAGGACCAATGCATCCTTCTCCACATCAAGACCATAAATCGTCGGAGCGATACTCTGCCGCATCTTCTCATATATCTCTGGATCCTTACTAATCTTCACGATCTTCTTTTCATCCTCTTTTGAGACCTCGACTTCCTCAAATGCGTACTCCTGGCTTTCAATACTCACTGCATCCATAGTCTTATCAAACGAAGTCAAACGGAAGGTCCCCCGATGACGTGCCGTGGAATGAAGAATCCCATTCACAATCACCCGATCCCCTGGAGCGACACCCCCCACGAGATCATCCTCAAGATGTACACTGATACGTTCCGGTTGTGCCCCCCCACGCAACCCCTCCGGGTTCTCCTGAATCTCGATCTTCTGAGAATCAATAAACGATGACAACGTCGTCGACAGCTTAAACGACGAGACCCGCCCACACCCGCCCTGATCCTCATAACACTCCGAAGGTTCCTTCAGAATATCCTCATCTTGTTCAATCCGGATTACCGCACCACATTTCTGACACTGAAACGCCGCGACCTGCAGCTTAGGCCGCACCTCCGTAATCTTCTTCACCAAGCCTTCCACAGCAATAAACGTCCCCAGTCGGTTCGCCCGGATCTTCCTAATCAACACCCGCTGAGACTCCGGGATGTTCTTCACCCGGAAATGCAACTGCAGCTTCTGCTCCGCAGCAACCTCAATAATTTTAAGTGCTTCCTCTGCGTTAAACAACGCTTTAAACGGCTGACGAAGAAGCATCTCTGCTAGCTTTGGATCTGCTTTATCGATATCCCAATAATCAAGCAACAAACTGCGTGTCTCAGGATAAGCCGTTGCCACCGTCTCGATTTCCGCTTTACAATTATCCTCAAAGAAGTCCTGCCATTCTGCCGTGAGACTCTCGTCTTTCACCAAACGAACCATAAGGAAAACCTCCCGTACTCCTAAAACAGAATACCATATATTAAATTTTGGCGGGTGTAGACGCCTCTTGAGTGGGTGCACGTGGTATACAAGTGATTGCCCGTCTGCATTCTCAACCCCGTTAACCCTCTGAGCATCGGCAGTCTGTGGTAAGGCTGCTCACTTCCGTGCCTCACCCGGTTCCCACAGCGAAGATAGACATATGACCCTCCGGTCATATGCGATTATCACCTCTGATCCCAAAGGACAAGGCGTCATAGGCAACAAACGGATCACGAGATACTCGTAACACCGCCTCGTAAGATCGACCCCAGCGTATCGGCGATTTCTGGTTACAGGGAACGCCTAGCTCCCCGGTCTATTCTACACCTTTCGCCACTTACCAGGAACGACGGCTAAGCTGTCGGTAGTAATTAAACATTTGCACGAACAAAATAACTAAACCGACTGCTAAAAATGCGACATCACGCATGACCAAAACCAATTTATCAGTCACATAGGATGAACCATGGACCATGCCTGCGCCGTATGCATCAGTAAAGAGAAGATAAATGAACACTGCGACGATAATGAAGATAATCACGTTGATGTAAAAGGACCATTTGTTCCATGTTTTTTTATCAACAGGAAGAATCGGGTTCTCACTCATGACACACCAACCACCACCAAGCATGAGTTGATGGATATATGAATATTATGATTCTGTCAACTCTCAAAAAAAATCAGTCAATTTCGTGTTTTTCACTTTATCACTGACGAACGTCGAGTCAATGGATTTTTCCACCAACGCGATGCGTTGACGGGCGTACACAGGGAGGTTGTATTTCTCTGCGATTTCTTTGGAGATATCCAGGTATTTCTTCACTGACATCTCATGGACGGTCAGGGTGAGTTTCCCGTTGCATTTCGTGCATACTCCTTGAAGCGGGATGCGTCGAAACGTGGTGTTGCAGAGAGGGCATCGGACCGATTGTTTACTGAATGCGCGAAGGTTCCCAAGGATGTCCGGGAGGAAATGTCGTTCGATGACTTTGTAGGCGACGTCTGCTTCGTCGACCGCGCGGATCTTTGCTGCAAGACTGAGCTGTACGTTCATTTTCTCCATCATGCTCTTTAAAGTCTTGTATAATGATTCCTTTGGTCCTTCGGAGATATCGTTGGTGTCATGGGTAAAACCGAACTGTTCGTACTGCAGCTCGGTGCCGAGTCGTGAGGCGACTAACCCCATTTTGGATTCAAGGTTCTTTGAATGTTCGTGTCGGAGGGTCGCTTCATAGAATTCCAGGGGATATCTGGAGAGGGTGTCCAGGTT
>JALOTN010000023.1 GCA_025457885.1 Thermoplasmatota archaeon
TCAAGTGATCTATGGAGACTTCCCGTAGCTGTTTGGCATCCGAAAACTTATTTGGATCCTTGTCAAAGATCCCATCGACATTCGTCGCATTCACAAAACAGACCGCATTGGTCTTTTCAGCAAGCTCTGCTCCTACCTGATCCGTACTGTGTCTGGGGTCAGTCCCCCCCATCACCACGATAGGTAAATCATATTTCAAAGCATCATTCGTCGTATGAGGAATCTCCTTGTTCGAGACACCAAGCAGGTTCGTGATAATCCGTGCGTTCACCCTAGTCACATCGATACCTATCTGATCCAAGGTGTCCTCATCAAACCCCAGTTCCCGACCCAGCTGAATATACCGCCTGGCGATTTTCCCCCCACCAACGATGACAAACAGTTTATTTTCCTTACTGATCTTTTTAAAAAGTGCGGTGAGTTTTTTCAGAAACAACGCATCCGCTTCATCTGAAAGCACCACTGATCCACCAATAGAAACAACAACGGTTTTCATCAGAGAGCGTATCATTTCAATTTATATAAACCGTACCACAGAGAAAAAATTCTTTATGCGACCTCGACACCGCTCTGACTTTGTCCTTTCTTTGGGTCAGCGCCAAGTCGAACCTGTGGAAGTGGAATTGGTGGTGGTAATCCAAGGTCTTTTGCGATACCAACCGCCTCAGGCACACAGGTATGCATCACCGCGGTATGAATCGTACTTGCGACCTGATCAGGTAACTTCCTGGTATCTAGCCATTCCTTCGCCAGCTGCTTCGCCTCAGGGTCCTCAGACAGAATCGTACCCTCCAGCTTAATCATCCCAATCGGACCGTAACTTGAGGTATATTGGAACTCAATGATGAGGTTTTTCTCCTGGTTGTTTATCACTTGGGTGATTTGACTGTTATGATCGATACGGATCTGCCGGGGCTTATCATCAGGCTCCACATAGCGTCGTGCTTCAATCGATTTCAGTTTGATTGCCTTAATCAACATAGCGTACTCCAATAAACACAGACTCCCTTTTAGGTCTTTCGTTTCAAAAAAACCTCCTGAAACTTGAAACGTATCTCCAGAAAAAAACCTACTTATTGCTGTTCAGAAAGGACGATTTTCTGTGAGTTCACCACATCAATCTTCAATGGGACATTCAACCGTGCTTCCACCGACCATTCCACCCGAGAACCAGCCATACTCAATTGGCTCATGACCTGAGCAATCTCAGCAAGTGTCTTCCCCAATCCTGTCAGGGTGGTGTTGAAGTTCTGCTGAGCCGACTGCAGAATATCTCGTGGAATCTGTATCTCAAAAGGATAAAACTCATGGAAATACACGGCTTCTTCATCCAACGGTATCTCAAAATGATATATAGTGTACACCTGAGTCTGCTGTCCTTGGTTGCCCACACGAACAGGTCCGACCGTGATATGACCTTGGTGGACGATTCGTAATCCAATGAGAGCCACCGTCAATTTTTTTGCCTGCAACGGTTTTTTTAACTTCAACCCCACGGTTCCCTTGATCGTTTCACCTGGGGTAAAAGAATATTTATGCAGTTTTACCTCGATTTGATTTTTCCTAAAAAACGATAACGGGTTTGGGATATACGACGTACCAACCGATGGACTCATGAGAACAAGGATTTGAGGTTTTCATATAAACCTATCTTTTTTCTTCCCGTATCCCCTGGGTCATAAACTCTATAAAACGTCTCTTTATAACCAGAAAGTGGGTTCATATGAAAACAATGAAGGTCGCAATGTACTACAACAACAACGATGTGCGAATCGAAGAACAACCAATTCCCACCATTGGGGACTCAGAACTCCTCGTCAAAGTTAAAGCAAGTGGTATCTGCGGTAGCGATGTCATGGAATGGTATCGTATTAAAAAAGCACCAAAAGTACTTGGTCATGAGATCACCGGGGATGTCGTTGAGGTCGGCAGAAACGTCACAAAATACAAGAAGAATGATCGTGTGTTCGTCTCCCATCACGTCCCTTGTTTCACCTGTTGTTTCTGTAAAAACAATCAACAGACTCTCTGTCATACATTGCATACGACGAACTTTTACCCGGGAGGATTCGCAGAGTATCTCCGTGTTCCTGAAATCAATGTCGACCGCGGGGTGTTCCTTCTTCCTAAGACAATGACCTATGAGCAGGGGGTGTTCATTGAACCGCTCGCCTGTGTCGTGAGAGGTCTGAAGACCGCCCAGATGAAAAAAGGACAAACCGTTCTAGTGATCGGAAGTGGGATTTCAGGGTTGATACAGATTAAGCTGGCGAAAGCCTGGGGTGCGGCAAAAATCTTTGCAACCGATGTCGAGGATTTCCGACTGCAAGCAGCAAAAAAATTCGGAGCAGACGTCACACTTCATGCAAAGGAGAATGTCCCTGAGCAGGTCAAAAAACACAACGATGGGAGACTTGCTGATCTCGTGATCCTCTCCACAGGGGCGTTACCCGCGGTGCAGCAGGCTTTACGCTCAGTCGAACCTGGTGGGACCATCTTGTTTTTTGCGCCAACGGAGCCTGGAGTTGAAGTTCCCTTCCCCCTCTTTGACCTCTGGAACAAACAAATCACGATGGTATCAACCTACGCAGGTAGTCCGGAAGACATCAATACAGCGATAGGCTTGATTGCATCAAAAAAAGTCAATGTCTATGATATGATCTCCCATACTCTTCCTCTTTCAGAGGCCGCAAAAGGATTTCACCTTGTCGCAACCGCAAAGGACTCCATGAAGGTCATTTTGAAGCCATAAGAAAATATTGTTTTTCATTCATCCTCCTTAAAAGTTTATAACACCACATTTTATTCCTAACCGTGATGAAAAAACTCAAGGCAATCTGGGAACTCATGCGACTTGAGCACGGGGTGATGCTCTTCCTTGCCATCCTTATCGGCTCCCTTATCTCCCAAAAAACTCTTTATGATAACCTGAATCTGCCATTGCTCAACATCATCTTGACATTCTTCACCGCGTTGTTCCTTGAGGCAAGTACCTTTGCGTTGAACGATTATTACGACCTGGAAATCGACCGGATCAATAAACGAACCGACCGTCCCTTGGTACGAGGGGATATCTCACCAAAAACCGCTCTGAACATCTTCTACTTCTTATTTCCCCTGGGTCTTATCTGCTCATATTTCGTGAACATGACCTGTTTTATCATCGCACTCATCACCGCACTCATCTCTGTCCTCTATGATGTGAAGATGAAGAAAATTAAACTCATCGGCAATTTCTACATCGCTTATATCATGGCGATCCCCTTTGTGTTTGGTGGGGCGACCGTCCAGGGGAGCACCAACACCCCGTTTTCCCTTGGGGAGATCAACCCCGTTATCTATATCATCGCCCTCATCGCATTCCTTGCTGGGGCTGGCAGAGAAATCATGAAGGATGTCATGGACTTTGAAGGAGATAAAATCCAAGGAGTCAAATCGTTCCCTCGATATATCGGTATTCGCCCTTCCAATGGAGTCGCCTCTGTTTTCTATTTAGTAGCCATCGCTTTAAGTTTTTTGCCGTATTTTTCCTCTGATTTTGGGGTGTATTACCGAAACATAAGCTATTTTATCCTGGTGTTCATAACAGATACCATACTACTCAGCACGTGTCTTCAACTGGTGTTTAAAAAACAACCGAATATGAAGTTCCTTCGGAAGTACACCCTGCTTGCGATCTTCGTCGGTCTGCTTGCGTTCCTGGTTGGAGCATTTATCGGAGGTGCATGAACAATGTATCAAAGTGATATCCTAGGGGTAGCCGCAGTTTACATCTATGTTGCCGTACTCATCTTGTTTACCGAAAAAATATTTGCAAAGAGATACCCGGTTCAAAGCAGAAAATTCCTCCACATCATGACCGGGAATATCGCTTTCATTCTCCCTTTGTTTGAGACCAGAGTGATCATGGCATTCGTCGCTGCTGGTCCATTCATCCTGTTCACCTTCCTGATGAGCCCCTATTCCCCAATCAAATCCATGCGGGGGAAGACCTCGGAGGCGGGACACGGACTGGGGTTGGTTTATTATGCGATCACCTGGACGATCTTAGCCTATGTGTTCTTCGATCATCGGGAGATCATCGCGATGGGGATCCTTGCCATGTCCTATGGGGATGGTCTTGCGTCATTGATTGGGATAAAATATGGGCTACGAAAATACACGGTGTTTAAAGACGTAAAAAGCTATGTCGGATCCCTGGCGATGTTGATCTTCACGTTTATCTTACTTATCATCGCTCTTCTTTTCTACTCAGAGCCTCTTACGGTACGAACCGCTGCGTATTTGTTGTGCATGTCCGGGGTCGCAACCATCATAGAAGGCGTCACCCCCTTAGGTCTGGATAATCTTTCCGTACCGTTTGTAACCGCTGCGATGTACTGGTTCTATTTGGTGGGGTGACATGCGACTCATCATCGTCGATGGACTTGATGGAGTCGGAAAAGACACCCATGCGCAGCTCATAAAAAAACGCTATGAAGCAAAAGGGGAGAAAGTCATTGTACGTTCTCATCCAGAATCAGACAACTACTATGGGCGAGCCTCGAAAAAAGCACTGCTTGGTCAAGGAAAGATTAACCAGTTGAAAGCCTCCGTGTTCTATGCGATGGACGTCCTGCATTCCATCCGTCGATACTATCGGAAGCCAACCAGTGACACTCTGATTATGGTCCGCTATCTCATGGGGACTGCGTACCTCCCACGACGGCTCACTCGAACCGGGTACCATTTCTTTGAGAAACTCGTCCCGACCTCACCGTACATGTTCTTCCTCGATGCCAAACCAGAGGAACTCGTCGAACGGGTGAAACAACGGAAAAGCGAAACAGAGATGTTCGAGACCCAGGAGGCGTTCCTGAAAGTACGATCAAAAGCATTGGATCTTACCAAAGGATGGCACATCATCAACACCGGGCAGTCCGTCGAACAGACCTACCATGAGATAGAAACGATATTAGACCAGCTGGACAAGGCACCAGCATCATGACAGCAACTCTGATTTTCTCCTCCTTTTTTTTATAAAACATCCGTGCATCCCAACAACTCTCTGATGACATCATCCAAACCTGGCACAGTCTCAAGACGTTTGACTTCTGAGGGATGCACCCAGCGGTACTCATCATGCTCCCAATCGATATGAACCAACTCTTTTGATTTAAGATGAAACAAGAAAGGGTACACGACCCACTCATATCGTTTTCCTTCATAGGTATCAAAGAACTCTACTGGAATCCCTTTCCGAACCAGTTCCACCACCTCAGGATCTATTCCAACCTCCTCCCGAATCTCCTTCAGAGCCGTGTCATAGGGGTCCTCAAATTCCTCGACATACCCTGCAACCCCTCCCCACAGACCCCGATAGGTCCCAACCTGGTTGCTTCGTTTCAACAGAAGAATCTTTCCTTCGTGCTCTAAGATGCACGTCACCACCTGCGGCATCAATATCGTCTCGTATCTTCCTTAGCTAAGCTTATACTCCAATTGCACCTCATCGAACCGATCAGGCAGCGTGAGTATATTTTCTAGAGGCGCCCCCTTGAGGGTCACTTCGAAAAACACAGTCACAGAGGCCCGAGTGATATTCACCATCCGTTTTGGCGCGATAGAACCAAATGAAAGGAGTCGTGGGGGGATTAAGGGGACTAAATGACTAAGAAGAACACCAACATCGGTAAAAGCGTAATGGGTCGAACCTGCAATACTCATCTTAAACGTGTCACCAGTCGTGTGATTCCACATGTAATCAACTGTTGAATCATTGACTAAGCGATTCTCCGCGAACATATACATGAAAGGAACTGTGATGTTCCCGGGGGTGAATTGTTTATAAAACACCCCATCAAGAGTTAATCCTGCATCGAAACGTCCGTCTTCATAGCAACACACTGCGGTGTTCGCCCCACCAAAGGAATGACCATACATCCCGACATGAGATAGATTAAAATGACCTGAAAATTCTGGATCTGTTACATTCATCTGAGAGATTGTATCCAGTACAAATTTCGCATCCTCTACAATGGACCGAAGTGACATGTTAAAGAATTCAGATCGTGCCACCGGATCGGTTGGCATCTCAGCAAGACCAATGGAGCGGCCATCAGGAAACACGGTAATACCAGAGACATAGGGATGATTAATCGAAGCAACGATAAACCCATGACTCACAAGATCTTCGATAAAAGACGTGTAAATCTGATATACCCCATCATACCCTGGGGAAAAGACCACCACCGGGAACATTCCTTCCGCAATGGGGGACTCATTGCGTCCATGCGGTCGCACGAAGAGATACGCGTCGTTTGGAATTTGGACTAATGGAATTGGGGACCGGCCTTTCAACCATTGAAACGTCGGATAATCCATATATTCAGTTCGAATCGCCTCATTGTTGTTCTCGATCGGGTACCAGACCTGTATCATCATCTCACGGACGTCAGACGTGTCATTGGTAAAATACTCCGACCTATCTTCATCAACCAGGTGCATCGATCGAACCCCGACACCATAGGATCCTGTCAGCTTAGGGAGAAACGAGGCGTCATGGGTACCAGACATCAAAATCATCCCCTTCCCAAAGACGAATACCCGGGCGGAGAACTGTGTGTCATTCAACGAGAGGATTCCGATCATCTTTGATGACGATTCCCCTGTTCCTATCCATTGACCTGCAAGAAGTAAACCATGGAAGATGCCTTTCATCGTTCCATTTTCAATCCCACTGGTGGTGTTCCAATCCGCAGAAAACGACCCTCTTGTTGATCGGCGACCCTGGTCCAACGACCCCCACAGATATCCTGTGTCCCCATCCTTCTGACTCGTCCATGTTCCCTGGAAAGTACCATCAGGCCAATCCGGTGTACCCCGGGCGGCAACACATGGTATTGTTGTAGAAACTGAACCGATGATCATCAGACTGCACAAAACGAAAGTCCATATGAGTTGTTTTTTCATAGATCTTCCCCCTATTAGTTTTCTCTATACTACAGAAGAATGCTTACTGTATAAAAGAGTTTCGAAGTGTGTTGTTTTAGAATTTTTTTGAAATATATGCGAGAACCGACTCAAAAATCGCTCGACCGTCACCAATGTTATCTCCGAGTCCCGTTGTAGTCCAATCAGGATGTTGATGTTTATAATACGTCCGTTCCGGATGCGGCATCATGCCAAACACGGTGCCTTGTGGGTTGCAGATTCCTGCGATGTTCATAGGGGACCCATTCGGGTTCCAGGGATACCCTGCGTAGTTGCCTTCAGGGTCAACATAGCGGAACACGATCTGGTCGTTCTTCTCAAGGGTCTTGAGGTACTGCTCCTGTTTCTCTAAGGAGAACAGTAATTTTCCTTCTGCATGAGCACTGGGGATCAGACATATCTCGTTTTTTGGGATTTTCGAGGTGAACACACAGGTTCCCCGGTTCTCATGTTTCAGAAGTGTTGGTCGACATTCGAACCGGTTGGAATCATTCAGATACAAGCAAGCGTCTGGGACCGGACGGATGATTTCCTTAAAACCAGGGAGTAGCCCCAGTTCGGTGAGTACTTGAAATCCATTACAGACTCCAAGGATAGGGCGGTCTTGTTGGACAAATTCTTTCAGCTGTGTCTGCAGCTGGCTTTTCATCCGAGCAGCAAAAATAGCACCAGCTCTGATATAGTCACCCGCCGAGAAGCCTCCGGGGATCATCAGACAGTGATAATCCAGGATGTTGCGGATCTCATCGGCGTTACAGTCAATGTTTAAGAGTTGTTTGAGATGAACGAACTCCGGGTTCGCCCCGAGTCGTTTGAATGCATCGTAGGATTCCTGTTCGCAGTTCGTTCCTTCAATCCGTATCACTGCGATATTGATATCCGTCACTTTCATGGTCTCTGCCTGATTTCGACTCGTAAATACATCTCCCTTATATCTATTTTTTTTGATAACAACATTAATGATACAGGAAGATATCCAGAGCAGGACGGTGATTTGTATGAAACATATCCATTATACTGAGGTTGATTTGGAACATCCCCAAGAGGCAGATGTGAAGAACATGCGGGTCCGATGGTTGATTTCGAAGAAGGATGGCGCGCAGAACTTCGCGATGCGTCTCTTTGAGATGAAACCTGGCGGGAACTCTCCGTTGCATCAACATGCATGGGAACATGAGGTGTTCATCCTGGAGGGGACGGGGTTTGTGAAAGATCAGACCACCGAACAACCATTAAAGCCAGGGGATGTTCTGTTCATTAAACCCATGGAATGGCATCAGATCATCAACCGTGGGAGCTCGACCCTGAGGTTTCTCTGTTTAATCCCCTATCCGAAATAAAGGAAAAAATACTAAAAGAGTTAAAAAGTATCTCGGTAACCATGAAATCACGGTGAATAACGTGTTTGAGCTTGCATATATTTTATTAGCGACTTTTGTTGTTTCGCTGTTTTCATTCGTTGGGGTAGTCACTCTTGCATTAAATGACAAGATCTTGAATAAAATCCTTCTGATTTTGATTGGTCTTTCCGCAGGGGCACTCATGGGGGGTGCGTTGCTTCATCTCTTACCTGAAGCGGTCGAACAAACCACCGGGCTGGATGTCTACCTGTTGGTTCTTGTTGGTTTTATCCTGTTCTTCTTAATAGAGAAAGTGCTGCATTGGCGTCATTGCCATAAAGGACATTGTGATGTGCATACGTTTCATTACATGAACCTTGTTGGTGATTCAATTCATAACTTCATTGATGGATTGATCATGGCCGCTAGCTATGTTGTGTCTCTTCCTCTTGGGATTACGACAACAATCGCGATTGCTACTCATGAGATTCCCCAGGAAATCGGTGATTTTGGGGTTTTATTATTTGGCGGTTTTTCGAAAAAAAAGGCGATTGTGTTGAACTTCGTGGTTGCGTTGACTGCAGTATTCGGAGGAATTGTCGGGTTCTTTATTTCCAGTTATGTGGAAAACATTGTGATTTACATCCTACCATTTGCTGCGGGGGGATTCATTTACATTGCAGCAACCGACCTTGTTCCAGAGATAAGAAAAGAACTGGACATGAGGAAATACATGGCAACACTTGTGGTTTTCATCTGCGGTATTCTCATCATGTATTTCACTAAAATTTTCTTCGAAGGATAAAGAAGAGGCTGGGGGACTTGTTGTGTGTTTAGCGATCCCTGGAAAAATCATCGAACTTGACAAAAAGAAACAGAATGCGACTGTTGATTATGGGAGTGGGACGAAACGGAAGGCGAATGTGTCTCTTGTTCAGGTGAAACTTGGTGATTATGTGTTGGTCCATGCAGGGTTCGCTATCCAGGTTCTCGATGAGAAAGAAGCGCAGGAGACCTTGGCGTTGTTTCGTGAGATGTTGTCGTTGCAGGATGGGGATCGTTGATGTTTTCTTTGCGTGATAAGCATCTTGCTGATGAGATCGTCTCCCGGATTGCTCAGGAACGGGTGCATCTTCGTTTTATGCATGTGTGCGGCACCCATCAGGATACCTTGGTGAAACATGGGTTAGACACACTGCTCCAACGGTGTGGTGTCGTAATCGGGCAGGGCCCCGGGTGTCCTGTCTGTGTTACTACTCCTCGGGAAATCGAGGAAGCCATAGTACTGGCGAGCAAAGGAAGAACGATTGCAAGCTTTGGGGATATGATTCGAGTCCCAGGTGTCCGTTCTTCATTGCAGCTGATGAAAACTGAAGGTTGCGATGTCAGGACTGTCTATAGCATCGAAGATGCAGTGGGTCTTGCAGAAAAACAGCCGGAGAAGGAAGTCGTGTTCATGGCTGTCGGGTTTGAAACGACCTCACCGACCACGGCATCGGTGCTCCTGCAGAATCCACCATTGAATTTCTCAGTCTTGTGTTGTCATCGGGTGATTCCACCGGCGTTGCAGGCGATCCTTGAGATGGGGGAAATCAAAATTGATGGGTTTATCGAGCCGGGGCATGTTTCTACGATCATCGGTGTTCGTCCATATGAATTTATCTCTGAGCAGTATCACGTCCCTCAGGTGATCGCTGGTTTTGAGCCATTGGATTTACTCATGGCAGTCTGGATGCTGGTACGGCAGATTCAACAAGGAAAATCAATCGTGGAAAATGAGTATACAAGGGCGGTAAAGCCACAGGGAAACCAAAAAGCTCAAGAGATCTTATCGCAGGTCTTCGAACCAGTGGATATGAAATGGAGGGGATTTCCGATGATTCCTCAATCTGGTCTTCGTCTTCGTAAAAAATATGAGGCGTATGATGCAAGAAAGAAGTATGAAGATGATCTTCGATCAGTAGAAAAAGAGGTGTTTTCGGAGCCGACTGGTTGTCTGTGCGGGGAGGTGTTGCGAGGGTTGATTTCCTCAAGGCACTGTCCGTTGTTTGGGCATGAGTGCACTCCTCAGAACCCGATTGGCCCCTGCATGGTCAGCAGCGAAGGAAGTTGTCAGATTGAGTATCTTTATACGAAGAAATAAGTCGGGATCGAACACAGCACCCCCGGGTTACAGTTCCCTATCAAAATTGAAATTTATTTCGTAGCAGATACAGAGTAGTATTTAAAATATCCATTGAGAACAAGTAAGGCTGTTGCTACGGTGACCGCTAAAAAACCATTGATTACTTTTGTTGATTTATGGTTTCTGTTATGGAAAAGAGATTTTATCAATGTAGGGACGAAAAGTGCCGAATCAACGAATATTCCTAAGAAATAGGAAGAAAAAACATGAGAAGAAATGTCAGTTACTATAATATTTTGAAAACCTTTCTTTTTCATGCATAATGTAAAGGTGTTTACAGAATCCACATCGATGAGTGCGCGTCCATCTAACCAGATTTGATAGATTTTTTTCAGTGATGTGGGAATTGGTTTATCTGTTCGGAATCCGTCAAGAATTGCAATATGGCCACCAGATTTCAATACTCTAGAGAATTCCGAAATAAGTTCTTCATGGTTATGTGCATAAATAACTGATTCTATAGCAATAATACCGTCAAATGTTTGATTTGGAAATGAAGTATGACAGTAATTTCGTTCAAAAAATTGTGTTTTCGAAGTTACATTAAATTTTTTTGCCAGTTTTTCTGCCATTTCAACGTGTGACGGAACAATAGTAATTCCTGTAAAGAACATTTGAGGATATTTTTTTGCTAAATAAATTGAGGTTCCACCAACGCCACAACCAGCATCAAGGATTTGACCCGTCGCATGGTTTTTCATACTCAGAAGTCCCCAAGCAATATCATTCATATTTAAAACAGAAGCTTGGAGGGAATGCACTCCTTTGTCGTGGTATCCAAGGTGGATTCCTAGTGTTTTATCGGTTTCCCACCATATCTCAGATTTGGACCAGAAGTGCTCATAATAATTGATTACATCTTCTTCTTTCCCTGTCGTAAGTAATCTAGCCTCCCTTAAAATCCGGGGATTTATACCAGAATAACTCGTAATTATTTGAGATTTTTGGAGTGATAAGTATCAGAGTTATTAATATCATATTATTATGAATAACATAGATAGGTATTTCAGTATAATTGTCAGAACCAAGATTGTTCACCACAAAGCAAAAACTAAATAGCATTAAATCATTTTAAACAACGATACCAATACTTACACGATTAAATGAGATATCAATAGTAAATATTATAGAAAATCGAATGAGATTATGAATATCTTATTAGTGCATCCAAAAATGCGCAATGGACCGGTTACAGAGAAAGATCGAGGGACACTCCGAGCAAAATTAATGTCGAATCCTGAGATAACACTTCCTTCGGTCGCCGCGGCGATCCCGGAAGGACATAACATTCGGATTATTCATGAAAATTATGAGGATATCGATTATTCTGAAACATATGATCTTGTTGGCATCTCTTGTTTTACCATGTTTGCTCCTCAAGTGTATGAAATTGCAGATAAATTTCGCAAAAAAGGTATTCCTGTAGTATTAGGTGGATATCATCCAACAGCAATGCCTAAAGAGGCAAAACAACATGCCGATAGTGTTGTAATCGGGGAAGCAGAATTAATTTTTCCGCGATTAATAGAGGATTTGCAACAAAATAAGTTACGTGCTTTTTATAAAGCAGATAAACTGCTGGAACCAAAAGATTTTCCTCCTCTCCGAAGGGATTTGCTTCTCTACCATCCTATTACAGAAGGGATTGCATTTTCAAGAGGCTGTTATAATTATTGCGATTTTTGCTCTATAACGCATTTTTTTAAACACACCTATCGAAAACGTCCAATTAATAATGTTATTAAAGAGTTGAAAAGTCTCTCTCGTAAAGTGATCACCATTCATGATGCTAATCTCACAGCTGATTTAGAATACAGCAAATCCCTTTTTAGAGCAATGATTAAGACTCCCATACGTAAAAAATGGCTAGGAAATGGAACTATCTTTATTCTTGGGAGTGACCAGGAGTTTTTACAACTCGCAAGAGAATCAGGGTGTATAGGTTGGACTATCGGTTTTGAATCTTTTTGTCAGGAGAGCTTAAATGAAGCAAATAAAAAAGCGAATAAAGTTGAGAAATATCAGGAGTGGATAAGAACCATTCGAAAATATGGAATGAGCATCAATGGATTATTCATGTTTGGTTTTGATCATGATAAACCAGGTATCTTCCAGCAAACTACTGCGGCATTATCCAATTTGGATATTGACGCAGCAGAATTTAACATCATCACCCCTCTACCAGGAACACCACTTTATGAAAAAATGAAAAGACATAAACGACTCCTTACGAAAGATTGGGGAAAATATACTCAAACTCAGGTTGTTTTTAAACCAAAGAATATGACGCCTGAAGAGCTTTACGAAGGAACAAGAAACGTAATTAAGAACTTTTATGACCCATTGGCCATGTATAAAAGATGGATTCGATTGTTGAAATATACGATTGATCCAATACAAATTTCTACAATTATTACAATGGATTACTCCCGGAGAATTTGGTATAAAAAGGAGTTTGGAATATAAGAAGATGAACATATGAAAATTTTACTTGTTCAACCATACGCGGGGGCCCCTCCAGATTTTTTAACAAAGTTGTCCACGCGTCTTCCTGTATATCCGAACCTTACACTACAACAATTAGCAGGTATTTGTTCTACCCGTGATGATATTAAAGTAGTTGATGAAAACCGTGGGAACACCATTCGATTCGATCACCACTATGATGTCGTTTGCATCTCATGTCGAACCGCTACTGCATCAAGAACCTATGAAATTGCAGATGAGTTTAGAAAACAAAAAATCCCAGTTATTTTAGGGGGATATCATGCTACTGCACTCCCCGAGGAAGCAAAACATCATGCCGATAGCGTGATTTTAGGTGAGGCAGAAATCAGCCTACCGTTGGCATTAAATGACCTTCAAAAACAAGAGTTAAAACCATTTTACTCTTCACAACCTGTTGATCCAAAACTCATTCCACCTGCTCGAAGAGATGTTATTGATTATTTTCTCCCGATAGCGGCAATCGAGGCGACACGAGGATGTCCAATACGATGTGATTTTTGTTTTGTTGAAAAGGTCAAAGGATCATCATACAGAAAAAGACCAATTGAAAATGTCATTGAAGAGTTAAAGTCTATACGCCAAAAACGTTTATTGTTTTATGATTCATCATTGACGATTGATCCAGCATACACAAAATCACTCTTTAAAAACATGACAGGTTTAAATAAACATTTTTCCTGTTATGGGAATATCAATGTCCTGGGGAAGGACGATGAGCTGTTGAATGCAGCCTCGGATGCAGGGTGTATAGGTTGGTGTATCGGTTTCGAATCAATATCACAAAACATAATAGATTCGATTGGTAAAACTACCAATAAAGTTGAGGAATATATCTCTGCTGTAAAAAAAATTAAAGATTATAATATGAATGTCACTGGATCATTTATTTTTGGCTTTGATGACCATATCTCTCAATCGTTTTCCGATACATTAAACATGATTAAAAAATTAGAAATCTCACTTGCCTGTGTTAATATCTTAACACCATTTCCTGGATCTCTATTATTTGAAAAAATTAAAAAAGAAGGGAGAATCCTAACATTCGATTGGAGTCGTTATTCAATGACAGAACCAATTTTTCAACCTTTGAACATGACTGGTCAAGAGCTCTATAAGGGAACCATCTGGGTGTTAGATGAGTATTATACATTTATCCCTACGTTAAA
The DNA here is from genome assembly GCA_025457885.1 of Thermoplasmatota archaeon. Lineage (GTDB taxonomy): Archaea > Thermoplasmatota > E2 > DHVEG-1 > DHVEG-1 > SM1-50. Next base: position 14,172 of record JALOTN010000023.1, read on the forward strand.
AAGAATACTAGATAGTGCACGTTATGGATTCCATCCATGTATGGATACTTTGCTTGGGAATGTTCTCTATTTAGCAAGAAAATATGATACCGAACGGAATTATATTTAGATGTTTTTTACATTTTTTTAACAAAGTCATTTATACATATTTGATAATATCAAAACGAAAACAATGGGTCGATTTCTTTATCCTGTGCCAGTAATCCCTAGAGATGATGCCTATCAGGGACATATTAAAAATATCGATTTCGAACTATGGCATTTTGAAGCTATCTGTGATAACGATTATAGTCTTCTTGTAGGAATAATGATTTATCGTTTGAGAAAAAGTGGTATAGTTAAGACTCGACTAGGAATTTATAAAAATGGAAAAGCAGAGTTAATATCAAACAAGACATTTCTGCTATCTGATGTGGTGTTATCAGATGAGTTTTTGTCAATCAAGTTAGGTCAATGGCTGCAGATTCATTTTGACCAAGAACATTTTAACAGAACAGGGGAGTGGATTATCGATCTTTCCATTAATGACCATGACTGTTCAGTCAAATTAAAATTTTTAGGGATAACGAACGGGTGGAAAACAAAAACCGAATACACTTGTTGGGCTGCGATATTACCTAAAGCAGTAGTAGATGGTTTATTAATCCTTAAAAATCAAAAAATATCATTAAAGGGGAAAGGATATCACGATCATAATTGGGAACAATCATTTGCTATTCTTCAGAAAAAACATGGTTGGTTCTGTGGAACGATTTATGCTGACTCGCTAAAGATTACTTGGGCAAAAGAGACATCTAATTCAACTGAGGGTGAAGTTGTAATCGTAAATCAGGATACAAATAAATTTAATAAAAATAAAGGATTTTATGTCATCCCACCAAAAGATGTTACATTTACCTTGACTGATGTTATCAGGAAGGATGGACATCGAATACCATCAGAAATCAAATTGATAATTCGATCAACGATTGAAGAGAACATTCCTTTCTCTGCAGAGATTTCAATGAGGATTAATGATTTACAAGAAATGAGATTTTTTACGACAAAATATTATGTATGCCAAGTAAAAGCTACTGGCGTATTAAAATTGGGAACAACAGAGGAACATCTTCAAAATTCATCACAAATAATCGAATTTCCTAGTTATCTAGGGAAGAAATAAGGATTATTATTCCGTGGTTTGTGTTAATATGAAATTTCATTATCACACATATCCTCTTGCTCGTAATGAGCATTCACGGCAGACCGAAATTTTCTGATATTCTCCTTTACAATGAAGGTTTCTAATTGCCTGATATTGTGGTCCGTTCCAAATATCTTTAATGGAAGAATCTTTAATGTTTCCAAGAATCATTTTTTTTCCAAAATCATTTGAACATAGTATCACGTCACCATTCCATAAAATGTTGAATTCCGCTAAAAGAGAAATGCAACATTTTGACATTTTCTTAAATAAATTAGATTTCCAACGATACCATATATAAGATGTTGGATCTGGTAAACTAAATTTCTCAAAATCTGTGATATCACCTGATCTATTGCATATAGTAAAGGATAAAGTAGGTAATCCCTTTTTCAACCAATATTTTTTAAATTCCTTATATTCGTGGATGTTTGATTTCTGTTTTACGAAGCTTACTAAAAGACTTTTATTAAAATTTGACTGTATCACATTATCAATGTTCCGTAACACGATATTGAAGTCAAGTCCATTCCGAATTTTTTTATATGTCTCCTCTGTTAATGCATCAACACTAAAGTTCAGTATATCCAAACCAGATTGTTCTAGTTCATGGATTTTTTCCTCTGTAAAAAGACTCCCGTTTGTTACAACCATGGTGATAATGCCAGTCCGGCCTATTTCTTTTATATATCTTATTTTTTTAAAGAGGTCTTTATCGGTTAGTGGCTCATTCTGACACATAAATTCGAGAAAGACATGTCCAAGGTTTTCATTTTTTAATTCCTCGACTATTTTTTTAAACAACGCATCAGACATTATCTCATGATTTTTATTTTGATGATTTACTCTTGGGCACATCTGGCAAGATGCATTACAACTGTTGGTCGTTTGTATTTGTACTTCAGATGGAAAAGGTTCATTTTGCTTTTTGATATTGTATAACAGACTCCTTTTTAATAAAATCGTATTTCCAAGTAGTTTATAATAATCGGATAAATTGATACTATCCATATGAAATAGTAAAATTTGATTAGCTATAAATATGTGTTTATGTAAAACAGGAAATATATTTATTCTCTTTGAAAGGGAAAGTGCTGATGTTGATTTAAAATAATTATTTATATTAGGTTATCAGTTCAAGAAAATTAAAAAATATTTGATTGATGTAAAGTATTTCTATAAAAAATTAGGTAAAATAACATGATTAAAAAATCAATAATACAGACGATTAAGTATATTATTGCCTTTATCTCTAGAATACAGATTTTTTGGGTTTTTTCAAAACTGTTTTCTAGAATCCAAGATAGCCGGGGGACCATATTCATTCTTCACGGTAAGGAAAAAAATAGTCAGTCAGACATATCGATGTTTTTTTTTGGGAAAAAAGATTCTCTATCATATCTTTCTGAAATCTTTTATATGGGTAATCCTAAGATTGAAATAATCGAAACAATATTTATTTGGAATCTTCAGAGAAAATTGAATTATTACCGAAAAAATTTTGATGTCATGATTGTAAAGACCGATCGATTCTTTTCCCATTTATTGAGGAGAAAAGGTTTCTTTATCGTCCCAGAGTGGATTGAAATGGGTATGCCCCTACCTGAAAATCTTAAAACCTACTATGAAGCGTTAGGGAGTAGTGCAAAAAAAGACATTCAAACCCTCGAAAAACACAGATTTTCCTATGAAATTTCTAATGATACCGAGAAATTGGATTTTTTTTATCATACCATGTGTTTATCCTATATGATGAAACGACATGGTGCATTAGCTCTGTTTAATCTATTTGATTATTCTGGTGTGAAAAAGAATTTCAAACGAGGTTTCCTCTTGCTTGTCAAAGATGGTCCAAAGTATGTCGCTGGAGCGGTAATTATTGTACGGAAGAATGTCATGTATCCAGTGTATATGGGTATTAGAGATGATGATTTGTATCTTAACAAAGGTGTTGGTGCCGCCCTTTATCATTTTCCCATTCTTTGGGGTATTGAACAGCATATCAAAACCATCAATTTCGGTAATACTCGTACGTTCTTGAATAGTGGAGATTTTCAATTTAAAAGGAAATGGGGAATGACTGCGATGAATAGCCGTATTTTTTTTGGAATATATGGGCTTATGATGAGCTCTCGTTCTACAGATAAATTGGTAACCTTATTAGAAAATCATCCTCTAATTTATACATCTGAAGGTACATTGAAAGGATTGGTTGTCACACAACAACATCTCACAATGAAAAATATGGATAATATATGGAAAAATTACTTCACCGAAGGTTTTTCCAGTTTATCGATTTTCTCCCCATATTGTCTGGATGATAAAATGAAAGAAACCTTAACTGTGAAATATAAGGGTAAAATTGTTCTTTCCAACATCATGGAAAAGATTATTTAATTTCTTACGATGATACGTAACTCATGTTTGACCAGACCGTGAGGCTTCTGGATTTATTGAAATTTAACATATATCCGTATTTTATCAAAAAACCTACGAGAGTCACGTATGAAATTACTCGTAGATGTAATCTTCAGTGTCAAGATTGCTATGTGTATAATTATAATCCTTCATATAACCAAATGAATCGAGGAGACATCTTAAAAGAAGTCGGAAGAAATGAGGTTTCATATGAAGCGTATAAAATTAAATTTGCACAAGAACGAGCGCAAGGCCGAAAATCAATATTCTTGATTGGTGGAGAACCAACTCTTCGAATGGATATCATCGAACTTGCTTACGATTTTTTTGGAAGGAATCTTTCACTTGTTACAAATGGACAAATTAAGATACCAACAAAATTAAAATTTCCTTTCGCAGTGTCAGTCGATGGCGGAAAAAAAATCCATAATCAGATCCGAGGAAATAATTCCTGGGAACACGTGTTTAAAAATTATGTAGACGACCATCGTGTGTTACTATCAAGTTGTCTACGAAAAGGGACCGCAAATCAAATTCAGGCCATCATCGATGAATGGCTCGACACCGACGTCTTTGGCGTTTCATTCTTCTTTGCAACACCTCCAAAAGGAGATTCTTCAATATGTATCACTGGTGAGGAACTCGTATATGCAAAAAAAGAGTTACATAGGGTTGTCGACGAATATCCAAATTTTGTTCGAATGACACATGATCTTGTCGAGCTCCTTTGCCAAGACAAAAAAGAAGGATGTCCTGTCCTTGATGTTTCAAGCTGGTATGATTATCAAGGAAACAATGTTCATCATTGTCTATTGGGAGAAAATGCGAACTGTAGCCTGTGTGGGTGCGTCTCGCCCCTGTATATTAAAATGATTTCTAACTGGTGGAAATATTTAAACAAAAGAACAATTGATATTTTGACGCTCCCAAGGGATAGTAAACAGTGTAGAAAAAGAGGTCAAAAATAAAAAAAAATTTAGGTCATCTCCAATTTCATTTTCATTAGAATACTTATCCCCTATTTTTTTTGCTTTTTCTATACTTTCTAGAGAAAAAAGATTAATAACAAGGGAATCATCACAAACTGGGAACATATGGTTTCATCTGTAATGAAAGAAAATTCTGATCAACTTTATCATGAAATAAAAAACAAGGAATGGCTCTGGAAACTTTTTACCGATTCAGAAGCATATACTACAGTTCATCTTGATGAACATCAGCGACTTACATACGCACATAGCCAAAAAAAAGATATTTTACATCCATCAGTTTCTGAGTACATGATCTCACAAGGGTATCAATTCCACTATCCAAACGAAAAATCTTGGGCGCTCCTCCTCACTCATGATATTGATGATATCGAAGTCCAAAACAGGCATATTTACTTATCTTTCCTCTATTTTCCAACAAACGGTGATTTAAAAGGTATGTATCACTTAATAAAGGGACGTATAAACAGACGATATTCACCATATAATAATTTTAAACCAATTATTGAAATCGAACAACAATATAACGCTACATCCACCTTTTATTTTCTATCTTCACCTAAGGATATCTTTGGATACAAATATTCACTTAATGAAAATATGGAGATTCTTGGGTATATCAAAGATCAAGGTTGTGAGATTGGTTATCATACAGGATATCATCATTATGATGATTGTGAAAAGATAAAAATGGAAAAAGCTCATATGGAGAAGATAATTGGTGAGCGTCTCGTTGGAGTCAGAAATCATGTTCTTCGATTTCAGACACCTAGATCTTGGGAAATCCTTGCGAATGCAGGATTTGAGTATGATTCAACATATGGATATATTGACATGATTGGATTTCGTAATGGGTTATGCCATCCATTCATTCCATACAATATAGACACAAATCACCCTATTGATATACTTGAAATCCCTTTGAATATTCAAGATTGGACGATTAGCTTTATCATGAAGAATAACCCAAGCGAAGCATGGAACCTCATCAAACAACTCCTCGAGACAGTGAAGAAAAATCATGGAGTGATTAATATCTTATGGCACAACTGGACTTTTTCATTTCCAACATCTATAGGGACGATGTTTGAAAAAGAATGGACAAGGTTATATGAAAAAATATTGAAATACGCTACTGAAAATGATGCTTGGGTCTCCAATTGTAAGGACTTCATTAATTATTATCGAAAAAATAAATACATGACACATCCTTGATATTGTAAATAAGTGAGAACTCTATGTATATGGGAATATCAAAAACACCGTATTTCTGCAATTATTTTGTCACATATCGATGTAATTCCAAATGTCAATTTTGTAATTTCTGGCGGAATCAAAAACTCCTTAATAAACCGGATGTAAAACTAAGCGACGTGAAGAAGAACCTTGACGATCTTTCCATGATGGGTGTTACCGTGGTCGACTTTGTCGGTGGTGAACCCCTCCTTCATAAAGACCTCCCTGAGATGTTGTCGTATGCAAAAAACCTTGGTTTTTTTGTAAAATTATCAACAAATGGACTACTCTATGAATCGCGCGCTCACGAGTTAAAAGGAAATGTCACTCGAATCTATGCATCATTAGATACAACAAATGCAGATGAATATTCTGTTATTCGAGGAACAGATGCCTATGATCAATTGGTTTCAAGCATTAAATGTGCGAAATCAATGAACCAAGATATATGTTTAATAAGCACATTTACAGATAATACAATTAAAAATATTGAACAAATAGCTTCTTTTGCCAAAGAGTTTAAAATAAATATCATTTTTCATCCATGTTTTTCTTATTTTGGCAATGCACCCCTAAGTCGGGAACACATCAATACCATAAAAAAATATTTCTGGCACCCGTACATCCGGATGAGCTTAACCGACCTTGATTTTTTCTATAACGGTGGAAACGACATTCATAAACCAAGCTGCTTAGCTGGTAAATCCACCATAGATATTGGGCCACCAAATGATATACTAATCCCCTGTCTTCATAACTGTACAAATACTATCAAGATTAATGGTCATCTGTCGTCTCTGTTCTTTTCAAATGAATGGGCCAAGTATTATCGCGATGTCGGACGAATGGAGTTTTGTAACCATTGTTCCATTGATTGTTACTTCGGTCTGTCTTATTGGGATAAACTGCATCACGGTTTTCTTAAGGCAAACCTAAGTTATCTTAAAACCGTTATAGAAACAATACGCCCGCATTAGATTTTTGACATTGTCTGTTCATATACCATAATTGTCTTTTTTGCAATCTCATTCCATGTCAAATCCGCAGCTATGTTTTTCGAATCTTCAGCAAGTGAACAAAGGAGATTCTGGTCGTTTAATATCAAAATTGTTTTTTGTGCTAACTCCTTGATATCACCTGGGTGAACAATCGCGTCTTTGTTTCGAACATATTCGGGTAATCCCCCGATATCCGAGACAAGAAGAGGTTTTTGTAGGGCTACTGTAAGAGCACCTACATCCCCATGGGTATCAAATGGTGGTATATAGGGAAGAACTACGAGATCTGCCGCAGAGAAATAAACGTCAACTTCAGATTCTGGAATGTAATGTAAATAAAGCTGAATATAGGGATGAAGATTTTTTTTTCCGATGATTTCTTCATAATGTTTCCAATCGGAGGTCACTGTTCCAGCGAGAATTAATAATATATTTGGTATTTCTTTCGCAATAATTTCTAGTGCATACAAGAGGTTATGTACCCCTTTATATCCCCAAATATAACCAAAGTGTAAGATGACTTTTTTATCCAAAGGAATAGATAAACGTCTTCGAGCTTCTATTTGGGAGAGTTTGTTTTTGACGAGCGGTTCGTGTGAACCAATTGCGACGATAGATATCGGTCGATGATTAATATGATATAATTCTTCAAATCTTTTTTTGTTTCTTTGATTATGAACGATGAAGCTGTCAGCGAATCTGAAGACGAATCGATTGAGTAATCTATCAAGAAATACGAAGTATTTTCCAGGTATGTGAGGTGTAATGTTATGAATGCTGAAAATGATTTTTTTTCCTCGTAATTTTAGTATAGGGACAATGATGCAATACATCGCTGTTGCTGAAGTCTTCCAATGTTGAAGATGGATAATATCACCTGAGGCATATAAACCTGCTTTCATCCAGCTTAGGGGATTATGGATGTTTATTTTGACTCGCTGGTTTATATTTTTCAGAGATGGTGGTTGGAAGGTGGTGTCCCTCTCGCCATCATGATAAAAAAAAGAGAGGGTTGTCCTGGAAAATGTAATGCATTCAAAATTCAGATAATGGGATAATGCTTCAGTAAGGTGATAGCTGTATGGACTTATAGATTTTAAGGGGAACAATGGCGTAATTATTGTTACTTTCATTTGGCGATTAACCATTTTTTTCCTTCTTAAATGTTACGCACGTTAGGTATGATTAGATACTTTCCGCTAATGGGAAATCTACTAATCGTGTTTTATTACAAGGTTGGAAAAAATTATGATAGGATTTTTTTCATTTTTATTTTACTGGTTTTCAAATTGCTTTTTATAACCTCAAATCCGTTCTTTTGGTACAAATTTAATGCTCGTATGTTTTCTTTATCAATAGTAAGAATAACCTCCTGATATCCAAGTTGTTTTGCTTTTTGTATTGTCTGATCTAAAATAAGCTGACCGTATCCTCTGTGTTCATATCCATTTCTGATACATACTCCGAAGCTTGGTGTGTTATAACCAAGGAGGCGAAGCATAGAATAGCCAATTATCTTTTTCTCTTTTATCAAAACAAAGTAATGGTCCTTCGTCGAGCTATATATTTGCTTAAGAGTCTTTTTATCAAACTTATGAGGATGGAAAAAAGTTTTTGCATCAGTAGATAAAGCAATGAGAAATTCGTAGAGATCATCGATATCATTTTTTGTTATGGTCCGAAACTCTATACTCTGAGTCATATTCCCTTTGTAAATGTATTTATTTTTTTTATCACGTAATCTTGTGCATTTTGGGTAAGACTGTGATATATGGGAATCGACAGGATTCTTTGAGACACTTCTGTTGCTTTAGGATATATTGTTGATGTGTAGTAGATTGGTTGTTTATTGATAGGGTATGGATAATGGATACGAGTCTCGATTCCATTCTTTGAGAGATGTTTTCGTAATTTTTCGCGTTTATCGATTAGAATCGAAAAAAAGAGATGGCTGTTTTTTGTAGATGCATGCTCCTCGGGATAGGTAACGTTTTTCAGATGATCTTTGTAATACCTGGCAAGCTCCATTCGATGATGGATGATATCGTTGACTCGATCCATTTGACTCCTACCCATAGCTGCGTTGATATCTGTCATTCTATAATTATTCCCGAAGAATGGATGGATATATCTTTTAGACTGACCTTGATTTCGTATCATCTGGGCTTTATGGAATAATTCTTTATGCGCTGTAAAAACCATACCTCCTTCAATTGTTGTTATGATTTTGGCAGCATGAAAACTTGTGGTATTGATAAGTCCATGAGTACAACACATTTTTTTTTTATACTGGGAACCAAACGATTGAGCCCCATCCACTAGCAAATGTAGGTTATATTTTTTGCAGAGATGTAAGAGGGAGGAATAGTCACAGACATTTCCTCCAAAATCTATGTTCATGATGGCCTTGGTTTTTTCTGTGATGTTCTCCTCGATGAGGGTTGGATCGATATTCAAAGTATCATCGATATCGACAAAAACTGGCGTCCCCTGATTGTTCGTTACCGCGTTTGCTGTGGCGATATACGTTAATGCTGGGATGATAACTTCATCGGATTTTTGGAAATTAAGACATTTGATTGCGACATCGAGGGCAGAACTTCCATTGTTCACCGCAACAGCATATTTAATGTGAAGGTAAGAGGATACTTTGTCTTCTAATTTTTTTACTTCTGGTCCCATGGTGTACCATTTTGTCTGTAAAACCTTCTTTATCGCTTTGATATCTTGTTGTTGATAATCGGGAATTACCCAAGGAACTTGCATGTGGTCTCCTCTCTTTTGATATCTTCTTCTAGCATTATCTTTACAAGTTCTTTGAACGTAGTTTTTGGTCTCCATCCAAATGTCTTTCTTGCCTTTGTAGAATCGCCGATTAATCGATTCACTTCAATTGGTCGATTGTAGCGAGGATTGATTTCTACTAAAATCTTTTTTTGTTTTGAATGTCTTAGTAATCCATATCCTTTCTCATTGATACCCTTCCCCTTCCAGGAGATAGGGATATCGACGTATTCAAAAGCGCATTCGATAAACTGCCTTACACTATGACCAACTCCTGTCGCAATCACATAGTTATCGGGTTTATCCGTTTGCAGCATTTGCCACATTGCTTCAACATAATCTGGTGCATACCCCCAGTCTCGAATGACATCCAGGTTTCCCATGTAGAGTTTATCTTGTTTCTTCTGGAGCATTTTTGCTATGCTAATGGTGATTTTTCTAGTTACGAAGTTCTCTCCACGTCTTGGAGACTCATGATTAAAAAATATTCCATTCCAGATTTTCATTTCATATGCATCCCTATAATTTTCACATATTTTATGCCCATATAATTTCGCTATTGCATAAGGTGAGGTAGCCATGAATGGAGTGTCTTCATTTTGAGGACATTGTGTAGTATTGCCATACAACTCGCTTGTAGAAGCATTATATATTTTTGTTTCTGATAAATCTAAAGAGCGTATTGCTTCGAGGAGACGGAGTGTTCCTAATGCAATAATGTTTGTAGTACTCAGGGGAGTCTCAAATGAAATCCCAACATGTGACTGGGCAGCTAGGTGATAAATCTCATGAGGATCGATTTTTCGTAACAGGTGAAAAAGATTTGAGGCATCAATTAGATCTCCATAATGAAGTATTAATCCTTTATCTCCTTCGTAAGTATGAAGATGTTCGATTCTCCCTCGGTTAAACGAACTTGTTCGCCGAATTAATCCATGTACTTCATAGCCTTTCCTCAATAAGTATTCAGCGAGATACGAACCATCCTGCCCATTTACCCCTGTTATGAATGCTCTTCTCATGAAAATTCACTCTTTCCTAAAATTTTTTCATCTCAGGAAGGAATTTCATCTGGTGTTTTATTATTTTGCATCTTTATTGTAAAAAATCTATATGTTTGCGGATTCAGAATATTGTCATGAAAAAAGGATTGCTTTTTTTTCCTGTTGAGTATTTAAATAGGTATCGGGGTCGAACTCTTATC
>JALOTN010000024.1 GCA_025457885.1 Thermoplasmatota archaeon
TCCGTTGATGTGATATTACCATGGTACAATGCGTATTCATCATCAGATTGCAAACCGATATATTCGGTTTCACGAGTAAATGAGGGTAGTGCACCTGAGACACTCTGGATTATCGGGGCAAGTTCTTTGGTCAACTCCAATGCCTCAAGCAACCTCTTCTTTAACTCCGTCAATTGTTTTTCAGTCGGTTGCATGGAAAAACCACCAACGATGAGTCGAATCGGATGGATGGTTCGTCCACAGATCAAATCGGACATTTCGTTGGCTAACCGATGTAATTTCACAATTTTCAGCACCGTATCAGTATGTTTTCCAAGCATTGAAAATACGCTTCCCGCACCGACGAGATCAGGTGCCACGAGATATCCGATATGAAGGATATGGCTTTGCATGTTTTCTGCATGGATTGCTAATCGACGTAGGGTGGCTGTTTGATGTGTTATGTTAATACCAAGTGCGTCTTCAGTTGCTTTTAAAGAAGCAAGGGAATGACCTATCGAACAGATGCCACAGATTCTTGAGGTGATTGGTCGTAGTTCATTGTATTGCTGTCCACGTAGCATCGCTTCAAAGAATCGCGGTGCTTCGACCACGCTCCATTGAAGTTTCTCAATATTGCCGTTTTTTACATCAAGGATAATGTTCCCATGACCCTCAACTCGAGTGACGTGTTCGACATGAACAGAAAAATCTTTATTCATCGTAACTACACTCCTTTCGCCCATAATTATACATAGTGCAACGTCGTCGGATGTCCTCATAAGAAAGTTTGTATCGATCCAATACTTCCTTGACACATTCTGTGTCTGCTTTTTTTATCAACCCTCGGCATCCTTCACACGGACTATTATGTGTCGGACAAATAGCTTTACATCCCGCACGGGTAATGGGTCCTAGACAGAACGAACCAAGCTCAAATTGGCAGATGTTTTCGTTTTTCTTGCATTCGACACAGACAGGATAACGGGGGATCTCTGGTTTTTTCCCAAGCGCTATTGCAGTGATAACGGATTTGAATTCATCTCGGTCTATTGGACAACCATAGATATAATAATCAACTGGGACGACTTCGTTGAGTGCTTTTGTCTGGAACACATCAAAGAGCTCATTTCCTTTTAAATCGGCAGTTCCATAGACCTCTTTTTTTACGTCCTCAGGCATCCATTGGTTCCGTATCTTGTTTACGCCACCCATGGTTGCACAGGCTCCAAGTGCGATGAGGATTTTTGCGTGGTTGCGAATACTCCGGAGTCTTTTCTCATCCATCGGTCTCATTATCGATCCTTCTACAATTGCTATATCATAATCATCGGAGTGGTCTTTCATCACTTCGCGGAAGGAAACGATGTCGACGATTTCAATGAGATCAAGGACTTCTTCTTCCAAGTCAGCTATCTCAAGTTCACATCCTTCACAGTCAGCAAAATCAAAGACAGCGACTCGTGGTTTTTGTTTCATTTAGAGCGCCTCCGGGAGTTGTTTGAGTTGTCCGTAATTGAAGACGGGGCCTTCTTTGCAGACGTATACTCCATTTATCTGGCAATGTCCGCATTTTGCGACACCACATTTCATGCGTCTTTCAAGAGAAACGTAAATGTTATCGTCCGGTATACCAAGGGTTTGAAGACATTTAATAACAAATTTATACATCACGGGTGGTCCGATAACGACGGCAATGGTGTTTTTCGAATCGAGTTTATCTGCCTGTATTTTTGGGAATAAAGTGGTGATGAGACCAGTGCATCCGCCCCAGCATTCGCTTGGTTCGCATTTGTCAACGGTTAATTCACATTGAACATCATGTATTTTCTTCCATCGGTCAACATCATCCATGAAGGTGATTTCTTTGGGACGTTTCGCTCCATAGAGGATGATGATATCCTTGAATTTGTTTCTTTCTTTTGGATTGAGGACATGGTTGATGAGAGAACGCATTGGCACCATGCCGGTTCCACCGGAGGTGAACAGGAGTGTTTTTCCTTCGAGGGTTTTCATATCAAACCCGTTCCCGAGCGGTCCTCGAATACCTACTTTATCACCAGGTTGCAGGGAACAGAGTTTCTTTGTCACGTTTCCGACTTGTCGAACCATTATTTCAAAGACGGGTGTGTTTCCAGGAGGTGTCGAGATGCCAAAGGGTGCCTCTCCATATCCATATAATGATACTTCGACGAACTGTCCTGGTTTATGTCCTAGAGGTTTTTTATCATCAAGCTCGATTTCGAAGAGACTGTCAAGTTCATTACACTTGGTTACTTTCTTAATAGTGGCACTTCGTGGGAGGTGGATGATTCCTTTTTCCAGCACTTCATTGTCTTCTTTTATGAAATATTTTCCAGTGTCTGATTCAGAATTGAAATGGGCAAGTTCATTGATGAGGTTACAGGGGTCAGCTATATCTGGGAGGCATGCGATTCCGCATCGTCCGCATCCGACACAGGCGACAAACCCATAACGTTCTGGGAGATAGTTACCTTTGCGGAAGAATCGGTGTCGGTACCGTTCTTTTACCTCATCACGGAAGACCTCACCGCTTCCTACTTTCGTGAAGTCTTTCAGCATACAGCCATCCCATGTCCTGATACGGTTTCCCTGTTTGAGGTTCAATGAGACGTCTTCTTTTACATCATAACAAAAACATGTCGGACAGACCATGGTGCATGAGCTGCATTCCATGCAAACGTCCGCACGTTCTTCCCATATTGCATGATCGTAATTTGCCACAAGAAGTGAGGACCAGTCTTTCTTATCAATCTTTACTTTTTGTTTGTATTTTTTCAGAACAGTATTACGAGCGGTTTTTATTTTGTTTAGATCAGTGGACGTCGCATCCTTCACTGTTGCATATTTTTTCAGGATTTTTTCCCCTTTTTCGGTTCCTATTGTGACGGCATAATTAGCTCCGATATCAGTGAGGAGTAAATCGAATCCTGTGTCTGTGGTGTTTGTGTTCATGCTTGCGGCAAAGGACCGTTCTGAGACGCTTTGGATATCGACTCCGATGAGGAGTGTGTTTTCTCGGCGTTTCTTGTAGAAGTTATCTTGTTGTTGGTCAAGGTAATGCCGATCGGTTTGCTCTAAAGCGATAAGATCGTAGGGATGGACTCCGATGATTATCCGGGGTGCATCTAGGAGGGTTTCTTTTCCCTCGAATGGTTTTTGCAAAGAAAATTTCAGCAGCATTTCGTATTGTGGGAGGAAATATTTCTTTGGTGGGAGAATGGTGACATCATAGTCTAATCGGAGGTCCCCGGCAGATGAAAGGGTATCAAAGGCAAAGCGTTTTCCTTTTGCTTGTACGCCGATGACCTCGTAGGTTCCGTCTTTTATTAGGGTGTTTACAAATGTTGAAAAATCTTTTTTTGTAATGGTTTTAACTTGTTGTTTCATCTCAGACACCTTTTTTTGTCTAAGGAATTAGCATTCTGATAATCAGAGAGCCTCGAGGACGGTGAACGGATGTTTTGATTTAAGGTTTTTGTTTTCGATATTTATACTGGAGAGTGACGTTACTCAGGAGCTTTTTCGATGAATCCGTGTTCCATGAGGGACTGTGTGATATCCCTGGATTTTTTTATCAGAGATAACGCCTGATCATAGAGCTCCTGACGAGTGGGTTTTATTCGGGCGATTCCCTGAGATATCGCTTTAAGGCCTACAGCAACAGCTTCCCGAGGGAAAACTTCCCAAGAATCCATAGTCGGGACAATATACGTGTCACTCAGGCCAGCGTCTTCTGCGGTTTTTGCAAGTTCATAGGCGGCTGCGATGCACATCTCATCGGTGATGGTTTCCGCTCGGACGTCGAGGGTTCCTCGGAAAATGCCTGGGAACCCAAGGGAGTTGTTTATTTGATTAGGGAAATCTGATCGACCGGTAGCGATGATTCGGGCTCCTGCTTCTTCTGCTTCCCAGGGCCAAATCTCAGGGATTGGGTTTGCAGTGGCAAAGACGATAGAATCATCTGCCATAGTAGAGATCCAGTCTTTTTTTATAGTCCCTGGACCTGGTTTGCTTGCAGCGATGCATATATCGGCTCCTCGTAAGGCTTCTGCATGGGATCCAACACGACCTTCTGCGTTTGATTTCAGACACATCTGCCATTTTTCAGGGTTAACTTCTTTTTCATTCTCAAGGTCTTCTCGCGATGTATGGAGGATGCCTTTGCTATCAGCCATGATGATATTTTTTTGTTGAACTCCAGCAGCGATGAGCACCCGTGCGATCGCAATATTGGCTGCTCCAGCACCGATCATTGAGACAAGAGCCTGGTCGAGTGGTTTTCCGACAATTTTTAATGCATTGATGGCTCCTGCGGTGACGATGGTTGCTGTTCCTTGTTGATCGTCATGCCAGACCGGAATATCCATTTCTTTTCTGAGTCTGTTGAGGATGTAAAAGCATTTTGGTTTTTCGATGTCCTCAAGGTTGATGCCACCAAAACTTGGTTTGAGCCATTTGACGGCTTTGATGATTTCCTCAGGGTCTTTTGTATCCAGACAGAGGGGGTAAGCATCAACACCTCCGAGGTATTTGAAGAGCAGTGATTTTCCTTCCATGACGGGCAATCCGGCTTCTGGCCCGATGTCGCCGAGCCCAAGGACTCGGGTCCCGTCGCTTACGACTGCGACCGTATTCCATTTGTTTGTGTACTCATAGACTTTGAGGGGATGTTTTTTGATTTCTTTACATGGTTCTGCAACACCGGGGGTGTACCATATCGCGAAATCTTGGAAGTCTTGTATTCGGCATTTCGGGATTACTTCGATTTTTCCATGGTAGAATGGATGCAGTTTCAATGCATCTTTGGCTGGTTTATTTGCTTTTTCAAGTAGTTGTTTTTCGTTGTATTGTTTCATGACAAACCCCCATAGCAGGGATATCGAGATTCATTATATTAATACGCAGGATTTGAATCACGGGAGAAATGATGAAAAGGATAGGATGAAATTATTGATAGTTTTATATATGGTATTCGGATAAACTTTCTGCAAAGAAGTCGGAAAAGTATATATAGTTAACGATTGTTAATTTAATATATTGAGTGAGACAGAAATGAGCATTATCGACTTGACTTCTATGGGGGAGCCGCAGTCCGAACTACGAAAAGAACTTAATGATCGGCTTACAAAACTTCAAGACGAAATATCTGACTATTGCTTTCAATGCGCACGATGCACCTCCGGGTGCGAGGCACATAAACTCCTTGAACTCGAGCCACACAAAATCGTCGCCCTTCTCAAAAGAGGATTACTGAACGAACTGATCAATGCTGACGTTATCTGGACATGTATGACCTGTCAGAAATGCCGAGAGCGCTGCCCACAGCGTGTCGCCCCAATCGAGATTTTGTTTGCCCTAAAAAATATAGCGGTTGCAAACGGGAAACAAATCCCCGGTAAATACACTGCGATGCTCCAATCTATCCTTACGATGGGATTAATCCAAGATGTTCAACAAACGACGACTCGAACAAATACAACAGTCAAACGAGACGACCTAGGCCTTCCTCCACTCTCAAAACCAGTTGATGCCGCGAAGTTCCAAGCAGGAATCATGAAAATCGCAATGGAAAAGGTATAACCACAATGAAGAAGAGATACGCGCTATTCCCAGGCTGTCTGATGCCAACCGAACAATATGCCTATGAACTGTCCCTACGAGAAACACTCCCTCTTCTAGGGGTAGAACTCGTCGATGTGGAAGGATTCTCCTGCTGCGGGGAACCAATGAAAAGCGTTAACCAGCTCCTTACCTTATATCTTTCTGCCCGTAACCTAGCTATCGCCCAGAAACACCACCTCGACATTTATGTCCCCTGTGCAATGTGTCATCTCGCGCTCACCGAATGCCAACACATCCTTGAAAAGAACCCAGCAATGAAAGAACGCATCAACGGCATGCTTGCTGCAGAAGAACTCACCTACACAGAAAAAACACATCTCGTTCATACAGTCGACCTCTTACATGATGTGATTGGAATCCAAACGATAAAAGAACATGTGAAAAAACCATTGCATGGACTGAAAATCGCTGCCCATTACGGATGCCATATCCTTCGACCAAAGGAAATCGGTCGTCCAGATGATTCAGAAAACCCACAGAAGATAGAGACAATCCTGAAAGCACTCGGAGCCGAACCAGTGAACTACCCCCAGAAACTCGACTGCTGCGGAGCACCACTCCTCGCGAACCTCCCAGAGTCCGCACTCACAAAAACAGGGCAGAAACTCCAGGCAATTCAGGAACAACAAATCCAAGGACTGGTGGATGTCTGCCCCTGGTGCCATAAGATGTTTGACTCAAGACAGACCAAAGCAGGGGAGACGGTTGCGGTAAAACTTGATGTCCCTGTGGTCTATCTCACCCAGCTGCTGGGGATTGCTTTTGGGATACCTCCTGAAAAACTCGGCTTGGAACTAAATCTTAGCCCAGTAGAGAAACTCCAACAGGAGGCAAAACCCTAATGCGTCGAATCGGTGTGTTCGTTTGTCATTGTGGTATCAATATCGCCCAGAATGTCGATGTCAAAACACTCACCGAGTATGCCAGTCACCTCAATGGTGTTGTTGTTGCTAAGGAATACAAGTACATGTGCTCTGATGTCGGAGCCACCCTCATCAAGGACACTATCAAGGAATTCAAGCTTGATGGCATCGTTATCGCATCTTGCTCACCCCGGATGCATGAACACACCTTCCGACGGGTCGCAAACGACGGGGGAGTCAACCCCTACCGAGTTGAAATTTCGAACATCCGGGAACAATGCTCCTGGGCACATAGCGACAAACAGAAAGCCACAGAGAAAGCAAAATACCTTGTCCGCAGCGCGGTCTCAAAAGCACTCTCCCTAGAACCCTTAAAACCATCCACCTTAAAAGTCATCCCTGAGGCACTCATCATCGGAGGTGGCATCGCGGGAATACAAGCATCTTTGGATCTTGCGAACGACGGATTCAAAGTCCATCTCGTGGAGCGAGATCCCAGCATCGGAGGCCATATGGCACAACTGGACAAAACCTTCCCGACCCTTGACTGCTCCTCCTGTATTCTGACTCCAAAGATGATGGAAGTCGCCAACCATGAGAACATTGAACTACTCAGCTATGCGGAAATCGTCAGCATCGAAGGTAGCATCGGGAATTACACCGTGAAGATAAGAAAAAAACCTCGCTACGTCGATGTAGACAAATGCACTGGATGCGGTGATTGTGCTACGAACTGCCGTCTCAAAGACCGGATCACCAGTGAGTTTAACCAAGGCATGGGGAAACGAGGAGCCGCCTATATGCCCTTCCCCCAGGCAGTCCCATTAAAATACGTAATCGACGACAAGAAATGCCTGTTCTTAACAAAAGGAAAATGTGGTGACGAACCACTCTGTAAAAAAGCATGCGCCCAAAATGCGATTTGCTTTGATCAGAAAGAAGAAATCATCGAACGCAAAGTCGGCGCCATCATCGTTGCAACAGGCTATGACGTCATGGACCCTGCCGTGGTATACGAATATGGATACGACCAATCACCTGATGTCATCACCACCCTGGAGCTCGAACGACTCATCAGCTCCTCAGGCCCAACCAAAGGAGAGATTCTACGACCATCAAACCAGCAGAAACCAAAGAGCGTGACCTTCATCCTCTGCGTCGGCTCAAGAGATGAGACCCAATGCAGCTGGTGTTGCCGCATAGGATGCATGACCGCCTTAAAACAAGTCTATCTCCTCAGGGAGAAACTCGGGGAGGATGTAGAAATCAACGTCTGCTACAATGACCTTCGTTCCTTCGGAAAAGGTTACGAGGAATTCTACCGAAAGGTACGTGGCCTCCATACAAACATGTTCCGTGGTCGACCATCAGAAGTCAGACCCATGACAGACCATCTTAAAATCGACATTTTTGATACCACCACCAACAAGTTATTCGAAATAAAAACCGACATGGTCGTTTTAGTCCCCGCCATGATGCCCCGAAAAGATGCCGCAGAGTTCGCACGACTCCTACATCTCACCTTAAGCGGTGACGGATTCTTCCTCGAGGCACATCCAAAGCTCCGACCGGTAGATACATTCGTCAATGGAATCTTCATCGCCGGATGCTGCCAGGCACCAAAAGATATCCAAGATACCGTCTCCCAAGCAAGCGCAGCAGCATCCCGAGCAACCACTATCCTATCCCAAGAGGAACTTGAGATAGATCCGTTGATCGCGATGGTTGACGAGGATGTCTGTACCGGGTGCGGGATCTGCATCGAAGTCTGTCCGTATGAGGCGCGGACACTCAATGAACGGAAACGAATAGCAGAGGTCAACAATGCTCTCTGCGCAGGGTGTGGTAGTTGCATCGCCGCTTGCCCCAGCAACGCATCGATTCATAAGAACTTCACCAAGAAACAACTCCTGAATATGGTAGACGACATCATGTGAGTCTTACAATTATGACAAAAGAAAAGAAGCATCACACCACGATTGCCAAGAAACACGGATCAGTCCTGGTCATCGGAGGAGGTATCTCCGGCATCCAATCATCCCTGGACCTAGCTGATGCAGGATTTAAAGTATACATCGTCGACCGGGGACTGTCCATCGGCGGTACCATGACACAACTCGACAAGACATTCCCAACCAATGACTGTGCCATGTGCATACTAGCACCAAAACTCGTCTACACCGGGCGACACCAGAATATCAACATTATTACCAATGCAGAGGTCACCGATGTAGCAGGGGAAGTCGGTAATTTCCATGTTACCTTAAAAAAATATCCTCGGTTTGTCGACCTTACAAAATGCAATGGTTGTGGTGATTGCGTCCTCCATTGCCCCGTATCCATGCGATCTGAGTTTGACGAAGGACTCACGACGCATAAAGCCATCTATCAACCATTCCCACAAGCAATACCTAACATTTATGCCATCACAAAAAACGAGGGGGCATCACCCTGTAGAATCGCCTGTCCTGCAGGATTGAACGCCCATGGGTTTATCGCTCTTGCAGCACAAGAAAAATTCGCTGAGGCTTTTGAACTCATTCAGCAAACCATACCAATACCAGGATCTCTTGGCCGAATCTGTTACCACCCCTGCGAAACAGAATGCAACAGAAAGGACATTGACGAGCCAATCTCTATTTGTCGCATCAGACGATTTATTGCCGATTATATCTATCAACACCCAGAACTTCTCATAGAGTACAACAAAATAAAAGCAGAAAAAAATCAAATAAAAGAAACAGCGGAATCCAATCGAGGGAATAGTCAGAAGGTCGCTATAATTGGTGCAGGACCTACAGGATTAACAGCCGCCTATGATCTTTCAAAAAAAGGATACAAACCAGTGATTTTCGAAGCAGAAAAATACAGTGGTGGTATGCTGCATTATGGAGTACCAGATTATCGACTCCCCAAAGAATATCTACACAAAGAAATAAACACACTCTGTGAAAAAGCACATATTGAAATAAAAAACAATCAGAAACTCGGAAGGGATTTCTCACTAGCAGATCTGAAAAAACAGGGATTTAAGGCTATCCTCCTGGCGATCGGTGCACATAAAACCCGGGCGGCTGGAATCGAATGTTGTACGGGGACCGATACCTGTATTCTCGAAGGTGTAGAATACCTCAAACAACTCAACCGAAACATGATTGCTCCTGAATATTTTAAGGCTAAGACCATCTTGGTCATCGGTGGTGGAAATGTCGCGATGGACTCAGCACGCACCGCACGACGATTAGGCGGGAACGTCACGGTCCTATATAGACGATCCCTCAAAGAAATGCCAGCGCATAAAGAAGAGATTCAACAAGCAAAAGACGAAGGAGTGGAGTTCCAGTTCCTCACCGCACCAACAAAATTACGCAAACGAGAGAAAGATACCTGTCTCCAATGTGTTAAAATGGAGCTTGGTGAACCAGACGCATCAGGGAGACGTCGACCGGTCATAGTTCCAGACTCCGAATATGATCTCCCTTGCGACTATGTTATCTTTGCGATCGGCCAAGAACTTGATATAAAGTTGATGGAGGAGAGCAACATCATCGTCTCCAAATCGGGATTCCTCCAAGTAGATCCTCTCACGTTACAGACCTCTCAAGAAGGAGTATTTGCTGGTGGTGACGCGGTCACCGGCCCAGCATCAGCTGTCGAAGCAATCGGAGCAGGTCATACCGCAGCAGAATCCATCGACCGATTCCTCAACAATGAAGATATGAGGATAGGACGAGACAAACAAGATCAAAAGAAAGCACCCATCCCGGAAGAAACCATACGAATCCCACAAAACCGGGAACAATCCACGATCATACCTATAGAGGAACGACTCAAAACATTCATCGAAGTTGATAAAGGATTAACAAAAGAACAAGTTATTCGTGAAGCACAACGATGTCTCAATTGTGCGGGTTGCTGCGATTGCCAACAATGTGTCCTCTACTGTGGACCAGGTGCAATTGACCATCAGATGAAAGAAACCATCGAAACCATCGATGTTGGTGCGGTCATCGTCTCACCAGGATTCGCTGAGTACAATCCTCCAAAAGCAGACAGCTATGGTTATAAAGTGTACCCTAACGTGCTGACCAGCATTGAGTTTGAACGGATGTTATCCGCCTCAGGACCTTATAAAGGACATATCAAACGCATCTCCGATGGAGCCCCCCTGAAGAAAATCGCATGGCTCCAATGCATCGGCTCCCGTGACGAAAGCTGTGACCGCAAATACTGTTCATCGGTCTGCTGCATGTATGCGACCAAGGAAGCAGTCATCGCTAAAGAACATGAACCTGGCGTCGAAACCCATATTTATTATATGGATATGCGATCGTTTGGAAAAGACTTTGACAAATATTTTAACCGTGCCCAAGAAGAATATGGGGTTGTGTATCGACGGTGTCGCATCCCAAAGATCGAACAAGATCGAAAGACCAAACAACTCACCATCCGCTATGTCGACGAGAAAGGACTTCTTCAAAATGAAACCTATGACATGGTCGTGCTCTCTGTAGGCTTACAACCCTGTGCATCACTTGGTCATCTAAGCAAAGCCCTTGAGGTCAACCTCAACGAATACGGATTTATCCAAACAGAGCCGTTTACCCCGGTTTCCACCTCAAGAGAAGGAATCTATGCATCAGGAACAGTAACAGAACCAAAAGACATCCCTGAAAGCGTCATCCAAGCATCTGCAGCTGCAGCAGAAGCAGCAAAATCCATCGCAGATGCTCGAGGGACCGAAGTCGTTGAAAAAACCTATCCTCTTGAACGAGACATAAAAGCAGAGCATCCCCGAATTGGGGTGTTCGTCTGCCACTGCGGGATCAACATCGCAGGAGTCGTTGATGTCAAAAAGGTCGTCGAAACCTCAAAGACCCTCCCGTATGTTATCTATTCTGACGACACGTTATTCACCTGTTCACAGGACTCCCAAGAGAAAATAAAAGAAAAAATCAAAGAACTCAATCTCAACAGGGTCGTTATCGCCTCTTGTACCCCCCGGACACATGAACCCTTATTCCAAGATACTTTACGCCAGGTTGGATTAAACCCCCATCTCTTCGAGATGGCAAACCTTCGTGATCAGAACTCATGGGTACATAAGAACACACCAGGGAGTGCGACGGAAAAAGCGATTGATGCGGTCCGAATGGCGGTTGCTAAATCATCAGATCTCTACCCGGTTCGACATCTGCAGATCCCCGTGCTTTCCAGTGCTTTGGTCATTGGAGGTGGAATCGCTGGGATGCATGCTGCTCTTTCCATCGCAGATCAAGGATACCAAGTCTATCTGGTTGAAAAAGAACCTGAGCTAGGTGGCCATCTCAAGGACATTTATCTTGGATCTCAAGGAGAAAAACCTCAAGAGCTTCTAAAGCAAACCATCGAAAAAGTCACAAATCATCCACAAATCCAAGTTCATTTAGAGACAGCCGTGGACCATGTCTCCGGATATGTCGGGAATTTCTCAACCACCCTTGCATCTCACCAGAAAGAAAAAACACCAATCGTCATTCAACACGGGGTAATCATCGTTGCTACAGGAGGGATTCCCTATGAACCTAAAGAATATCACTATAAGAAAAACAGTGATGTGGTCACCCAGACCGAATTTGAAAAAGAACTGTTCCTAGAAAAACCATCCCTGAAAGAGCATAAAGAAGTTGTCATGATTCAATGTGTTGGGTCACGTAACGATGATCATCCCTACTGCAGTCGTGTGTGCTGTTCAGAGGCGTTAAAGAATGCGTTACGATTCAAAGAAATAAATCCTGACGCAGCGGTTTATGTTCTATATCGAGACATTCGTACATACGGATTCCGAGAAGACATCCTCTATCAGAAAGCCCGGAAGAAAGGCATCCTGTTCATCCGTTTTGATGAAGACGACGAACCAAAAGTAACCATTGAAAACGGAAAAATTCTTGTAAAAACCAAGGAGAAAATCCTTCATCGAGAACTACACCTGCATCCGGATAAGCTCGTGCTGAGCGCAGGGATTATCCCACAAGAAAATCATCACCTTGCACAATTACTGAAAGTCCCCCTCAATCAAGATGGATTCTATTCCGAAGCGCATGTGAAGTTACGTCCCATTGATTTTTCTGCAGATGGTATTTTTCTCTGTGGTCTTGCACATTCTCCCAGATTCATCGACGAAGCAATCCTACAGGCAAAAGCAACGGGTGCTCGTGCGGCAACCATACTTTCAAAAAAATACCTTGAGACGATCGGGAATATCGCCAGGGTTATCTCTCGGAACTGCTCAGGATGCCAACTGTGTGTCGAAGCATGCCCCTATGATGCGATTAGCTATGACGAGGAGAAGAAAATAGTTATTGTCAACGAAATTCTCTGCCAAGGCTGCGGAGCATGCTCCGTCGTATGCCCAAGCGGGACGTCACAACAAAATACATTTACAAAACGTCAGATTGTATCCATGATTGATGCGTGTCTGGAGTAAGAAAAGATGAGTGAAGAAAAAAAGAATCATAGTAAGGAAGACTTCGAACCAAAGATTGTAGGGTTCCTCTGCAACTGGTGCAGCTATGCAGGAGCTGACCTAGCGGGCACGAGTCGTATCCAGTACCCACCGAATGTTCGGATCATCCGAGTGATGTGCTCAGGGTCTGTTGACTCGATGTACATCCTTCGTGCATTACTTGAGGGGGCTGATGGGGTGTTCGTCGGCGGATGCCATCCAGGAGATTGTCATTATATCGATGGTAACTATAAAGCACGACGTCGAATGGTACTACTAGAGAACATCCTAGGGACCTTAGGGTTGGAGAAAGAACGGGTATGGCTTCGATGGATCTCTGCCTCAGAGGGTCAGAAGTTTGCTGACACGATGAAAGAAATGACCGAAAAGATTCGAAAACTCGGACCAAATCCGATCGCAAAACACTGGAACTTATGATGGAGGAAAAACAAATGACGCAAAAAGCACTCAAAATAAAGGAAAATGACGTGGTTGGTTCCATTAACGATTTCCTCAGACAGCTCCTTTCATCCGGGAAAATCCAGGCGTTACTGGTTCCCCAAAGCACTCCATCGAAAAAGGTGGTTTATCCGGTTTTAATTGCAGATCCAAAAAAACTCCATTCAGACATTATCGCTCCGGTTCTGCCTGTCGCAACTGCGACAGTCGTCTCTAAGCTGACGAAGGTTCAACCCCCTTCAAAACCAATCGGGGTCGTCATGCGGGCATGCCAAATCCGTGCACTGGTTGAACTGGTGAAGTTAAACCAAGCAAGTCTCTCAAACATCATCATCATCGGAGTGGATTGCCCAGGGACATTTCCGATAAATGTGTATGCAGATTTCCCTGAGAAAAAAACCCCGACACACTTCCTACTGGAGACGTTACTGAAAAAAACAAAAGATGCTGATCAATATCTCCGTTCTGCCTGTCACGTCTGCAAAGATCCAATCCCTACAAATGTCGATATCGTCCTTGGTTTCTATGGTATCGATCTTGATAAGGAACTCATCGTTGAGGCACACTCTGAAATAGGAAGAGAACTTATCAAAGACATTCCACTTGAAGAGATAACAGACGATAAAGCTCGGGAAAAAGCAATAAAAGATCAGCGAGAAATGAAAGACAAGCAACGAGCAGTATTCCTCAAAGATAAAGAAGGAATGAAAGGAATTGAGAAAATCGCTGAGTTCTTTGATAAATGCGTGAACTGCCATAACTGTCGTCAGGCTTGTCCGATCTGTTATTGCAAGGAATGTCTGTTTGATTCTGCAGTCTTCGACGCAGAGGCATACAAATTCATCAGAAGAGCTGAAAACAAAGGTTTGTTCAAACTCCCAAGCGATGCATTACTGTTTCAGCTGGGAAGGATGAACCATATGATTCTTTCTTGTGTTCAATGCGGATTATGCGAACAAGCATGCCCTAATATGATCCCATTAATGGAAGTGTTCATCCCTGCTGCTGAAAACGCTCAGAAGGAGTTCGCGTATCACCCTGGAAAAGACAAAGCAGAGAAAATCCCAATGATCGTCTATCGAGAAGACGAGTTCTTGGAGGTAGGGGAAAAATAACATGGATGTGATTGACTCCCGAAAGATCGACCCTGGTTTTAAACACCAAATCGCAAAAGAGGAGGGTGGGGAAGGCATCCTAAAATGTTTCGCTTGTGGTGCGTGTACCGCCCGATGCCCTGAGATGGATGTCAAACCAGAGTGGAATGCACGGGTGATCATTCGCAAGGCATTGCTTGGTTTAAAAGAAGAAGTCCTTTCCAGTGAGTTCATCTGGGTTTGTAGCGCTCATTTCCGCTGTCTTGAGAAATGCCCTCAAAAAGTCAACGTCAAGGAAGTCATGAACGCTGTACGGGACGAACGACTTCTCGATGAGCAGATAGAGGATGTAACAGGGAAGAAGACCAAGAAGTATCTTGACATGGATTTCAAATACGCCATCACTCAGACCAAAGGAGGCAAAGACCTCTACGAATGCTTCTCCTGTGGTACCTGCACGGCAGGCTGCCCCGAACGGGAACTTGATGCATTATACTCTCCTAGGAAAGTCATAAAAAACGTCCTCTTAGGGATGAAGGACTCCGTGTTCGCTAACAGGTTTATCGAGATTTGCTCATCACACCATCGCTGTCTCACCCAATGCCCCCAAGGGGTGGAGATCCCGAAACTCATGAATGCGATGAAGAACATCGCGATTAAAGAAGGATATTCCAGAGAATCAAAGTTAGAGAAGACTTATGACAAAAAAAACTGAAACAATAGGAGCAGTTGCAGTGATTGGCGGTGGCATCGCCGGGGTCCAAGCCGCGCTCGATCTCGCCGACATGGGATACAAAATCTACGTCTTAGAGAAATCACCGACCATCGGTGGCGTCATGGCACAACTGGACAAGACATTCCCGACCAATGACTGTTCCATGTGTATCCTGTCCCCAAAACTTGTTGATTGTGCCCGTCATCAAAACATTGAGATTCTCACCAACACAACAGTACAAACCCTTGAAGGGACTCCGGGGAATTTCACCATCAAAGCAGTCAAGAAACCTCGATACATCGATATTGAGAAATGCACCTCCTGTGGAAGCTGTGAGAAAGTCTGTCCCATTTCCCTACCAAATTCTTTTGAATACGGGTTAGTAAAACGAAAAGCCATTTACAAACCATTTCCACAAGCGATCCCGAATGCCTATGTCATCGACAAAGAAGGAGACGGCAAGAATCGTGGCTGCATCGACTGCATGCGCTGTGTTAAAGAATGCAAATCCGGAGCGATTAACCATGAACAAACACCAGAGAACCTATCGCTTCAAGTTGGAGCGGTAATCATCGCAGCAGGCTCCCCACCCTTCGATCCTGTGACAAAACCAGAGTTCGGCTACAGAACATATAAGAACGTCCTGACAAGCGTGGAATTCGAGCGTATACTGTCCGCATCAGGACCGACACAAGGGAAAATCCTTCGACCAAGTGATCAGAAACATCCAACCAAGATCGCCTGGGTGCATTGCGTCGGCTCCCGGGACGCCTCCGTGAACCATGAGTATTGCTCCGCAATGTGCTGTATGTACACTGCAAAGGAAGCGATTATCGCAAAAGAACATGCCTCCGATATCGAACCGACGGTGTTCTATATCGACGTCCGATCATATGGGAAGGATTTCGATAAATACATTAATAGAGCAAAAAAAGAACATCATCTCCGCTATATCCGTTCAAGAATCTCTGAAATAACTGAGGAACCAAAAACAAAAAATCTAAACATCAAATACGAGGATGATACAGGGGATTTCAAACAAGAAACCTATGATCTTGTCGTCCTCTCCGTCGGATTGTGCGGTGCCGGAGAACGACGGAACGAATTGATGGATCTCCTAGGTTTTGATGCAAATGAGTTTAAATATGTCCGAACAAGCCCAGAGGATCCTGTCGTCATCAAACCAGGAGTGTTTGTCGCAGGTTCCTTCTTAGAACCCCAAGCGATTCCTGAGTCAGTGATGCAAGCATCTGCTGCAGCAGCAAATGCTGCGGCATTATTGAAAGATTCACGGGGAACGTTAGTGAAAGAAAAGAAATATCCCCTTGAAAAAGATGTTTCCACTGAAAAACCTCGCATTGGAGTGTTCCTGTGCAATTGCGGGATTAACATTGGTGGATACGTCGATGTCCCTGCGGTCGCTGAATACATTAAGACACTCCCCGATGTCACCTTCGTAGAGACAAACGTCTACACCTGCTCAGAGGATACTCAAAAGAAGATAGTAGATGCGATTAAAAAATATGATTTAAACAGGATACTTGTGGCTGCATGCACCCCACGTACCCATGAACCACTTTTCCAAAAAAGCCTCCGAGATGCAGGATTGAATCCCCATCTGCTTGAGATGACCAACATCCGCGAACAATGCTCCTGGGTGCACATGGATGAACCAAAAAAAGCAACAGAAAAAGCAAAACAACTCATCGCAATGACCGTTGCAAAAACACGGTTCCTGCAACCAATCCAAGAAGCAGAAATCCCCGTTCTTCAAAAAGCCCTTGTGATAGGAGGTGGGATTGCAGGAATGACGGCGGCTCTTTCCCTTGCTGACCAAGGGTACGAAACGGTCCTTGTCGAAAAAGAACCAAAACTTGGTGGATACCTGCATAATGTGTATTACACAGTCGATGGTATTGATATCCCTAAATTGATAAAACAAATGACGGAGAAGATTACCAAACATCCACTCATCAAAGTTCACACGGAATCTCAGGTAAAATCCTTAAATGGGTATGTCGGAAGTTACGAATCTGAAATACAAACCCCAAAAGAAACCCTCTCCTTCACCCATGGAGTAATCATCATCGCGGTCGGGGCAAATGAATACAAACCACACACCTATCACTATAACAAAGATCCTCGAGTATTAACACAATCCGAGCTTGAAAAAGACCTCAGTGTTCTAACAAAAGAAGATATCCACGATGGGGAAACCTTCGTGATGATCCAATGCGTCGAATCCCGTGATGAGAAACGACCGTACTGCAGTCGAATCTGTTGCATGCAAGCAGTGAAGAACGCTCTGAAAATAAAAGAACTCAACCAGAGAGCTGAAGTCTTCATCCTCTATCGAGACCTGATGACCTATGGATTTAAAGAAAAATATTACAAAGATGCCCGTGAAAAAGGTGTGATGTTCCTCCAATATGATCCTGAGAAAAAACCAGAGGTAGACTCTAAAAACGGGCTGATTGTCAAGGTCCATGAGCCAATGATCGGAGATCAATTAAGGATACCAGCAGACCATCTGATCCTTTCAACAGGGTTACAACCAAACCCAGACAACCCCCTAATTGGAAAGTTGCTAAAAGTACCCGTCAACGATGATGGCTTTTTCCTTGAAGCCCATGTGAAACTCCGACCTGTTGATTTTTCAACACGAGGCGTGTTTGTCGCAGGGAACTGCCATATACCAAAATTCATCAATGAATCAATCTATCAAGCACAAGCTGCTGCTGCCCGTGCCGCAACAATCCTTTGCAAACCCACCCTTAAGGCTGAGCCGAATGTTGCTTTTGTCGATGATGATCTCTGCAGCGGATGCAGTATATGTGTTTCCGTCTGCCCGTATAACGCGATTGAACGAGTGGAGGAATCAAAAAAAGAAAAAACCGTGATACACGCAAAGGTCAACGAAGGACTATGTCAAGGATGTGGGACCTGTGTCAGCGCTTGTCCGAGTAGTGCGATTCAGCAACGAGGATTCAAAGATAAACAACTCCTACCGATGATTGAACAACTCACGAAAACAAAATAGATGCAAAGTAGAGAAGGTTATTGATATGAATATGCAGATTCGTTTCCCTGGCGGAAAAAAAGTCCAAGCAGTATATGATGATATGACGGTCCTTACTGATCAACCAGTCATTGATGGTGGTTCAGGATCAGCCCCCTCACCATTTGATCTGTTCCTCGCATCAATCGGGACTTGCACTGGATATTATGTGTTGAGTTTTTGTCAGAAGAACAATATCCCAACAGAACAAATCAAACTGACTGCACAGTTTCTAAGGAATCCTGCGACCCATCTTGTCGAGAACATCACCATCGATATCCAGGTGCCAAAAGATTTCCCCGAAAAATATAAAAGCGCAGTGATCAAGTCAGCAGGGTTATGCACAGTCAAACGACATCTTGAACAACCTCCACAGATAGACATCACGGTATCTCGACTATAGTCACTATATTTATGTAGCTGTTTTCCATTCCGAGGAAAGGAAGAACTATGTCGGTAACATTAGTGATTGGTACACAATGGGGTGACGAAGGAAAAGGAAAGGTTGTTGATTATTATTCCAAAAACGCAGATTATGTTGTGCGCTTTCAAGGTGGGAAC
The DNA here is from genome assembly GCA_025457885.1 of Thermoplasmatota archaeon. Lineage (GTDB taxonomy): Archaea > Thermoplasmatota > E2 > DHVEG-1 > DHVEG-1 > SM1-50. The sequence continues at coordinate 18,860 of JALOTN010000024.1, forward strand.
AATGCTGGTCACACTATCAAAGTAGGAGAAGAAATCTACAAACTCCATGTGGTTCCTTCAGGTGTGATCCAGGGCAAAACAGGGATCATTGGGAATGGTGTTGTAATTGACCCTGAGATTCTGCTTCAGGAAATCAATGACTTGGTTCAGAGAGGAAAAAAACCAAAGTTGCTCATCAGTGACCGAGCAAACATCATCATGCCGTACCATAAGATTCTTGATGGTGCAGAGGAGCAATATCTTGGTGATAAAAAAATTGGGACAACAAAACGAGGTATTGGACCCTGTTATAGCGATAAGGTGGCTCGAAATGGGATTCGAGCGATTGATTTAACGGACAAAGAAACCTTACGTCGTTTGCTTCTTCGCATCCTCCCGATAAAACAGAAGATGATAGATCTTTATGGTATTAAAAATAAACTTGATGAAAAAGAAATCTTAGACACCTATAGCACGTATGGGAAACGATTGAATCAGTATATCACCACTACACATATCGAACTTAACAAGGCAATACGGAAAAAGAAAAATATCCTTTTAGAGGGAGCTCAGGGAACCATGCTTGATGTTGAGTTTGGTACCTATCCATATACAACCTCCTCACATACGATAGCAGGGGGATCGACGATTGGTGCTGGAATTGGACCTGGCGTAATCAATAATATCATCGGCATCGTTAAAGCATATACTACCCGTGTAGGAGAAGGGCCGCTCCCAACTGAACTTCTTGACAAAACCGGGGAACATCTCCAGAAAATCGGTCATGAGTTTGGGACGACGACAAGCAGACCACGGCGCTGCGGCTGGCTTGATTTGGTTGTCGTGAGACATTCCTGTCTTATTTCTGGTGTAAGTAGTCTTGCGATCACAAAACTTGATGTTCTCAACGGACTTCCAGAACTAAAGGTCTGCATCGCCTATTCTCTGAAAGGGAAGACCATAGATTATTTCCCGGCTCGTATCAATGATGTCGCAGCGTGCAAACCAATATATAAGACTTTTAAAGGGTGGGCTACCATGGATGCAGCTTCACAAAAAGTGTCTGATCTCCCAAAGGCAGCACAGGAATACCTGCGTTTCATCGAAAGACAAACCGATGTTCCTATTGGACTTGTTTCTATCGGACCTGGCCGGACAGAGACAATCGAGGTTTAAACAAGCTGTTTTACAGATAATGCCGTCTGAATCCAACGAAGATAGGAGTTACAGGCAGCTCGAAGGGAACTCAGGTCCTCAGCTTCGATGACCATAGTGAGTTTTTTTTCATTTATAGAAAATGTAACCATCGATTTAGGAATCTTGTGTTTTATCTCAGGGGATAGCGATTGAGCAACCACAGAAGCATCTTTAGACGACGGAAAGCAAAAAAGGAATGTTGCCTTCTTCGTCATAGACTTTTAATGCGTTTGGCAACGGTTGGTCGTTCTTTGTAGAACACCTTGCTTCCACAGTACGGACATTGCATTCCGATGTTTTTTACATCAAACTGGACTGCTTTTTTACACAACCCACATTTATATCTGGTCACTTGGATTCCTCCTCAACAGGCATCTCAACAGGGAGTCCTTTGAGGATTCTTTCAGCAGTCACACCGGATGGCGTTGCAGGGAGGTACGCTCCACCAGCAAACACATTGCCACATTTTGAGCATTCCCAGATGCTGGTGCTTTTTCGTTGAACTGCCTTCTGACCGCATTGTGGGCATGCATGGCGGAGTCGCTGCTGGCTTTCAACCTCACGGACCATTGTTCGTGATTTCACACCATAACGTTCTGCGAAGCGACCGGAGGTGCCGACTTTCTTTGTTCTTTTTGACATAATTATTTCCCTATACTCTGGTTCAGTATCTTGCGTATTTCTTGCCCGTTATCAAGAGCTCCTTTTATAACTTTTTGTATCTCCTCTCTGGAAAAGCTCCCGGAAAGTCCCTTTTGCATCGCACGGATATCGCCTTTATGGTCTGTAGCGACCGTTAAACGAGCATCGGCGATGATTTCCTCATCAAAACACGAGTCAAAAAGGACAAAATCATTGATTTTCACTGCTGTACAGGATATTGGAGGTTCAATCATGGGGAGTGGAAAATCGTTGATTGTCACTTGAGTGTTATTGGTATCATCTGATCCGAATGGGGCCTCATCAATCCCCGGGATAGTATAAATGTCTAGAAGCTGCTGTTGCCAGGAGGCTCTATCCTTTTCATCTAAGTTTTTTATAAATCGAGAAATCGGGACTTTGGTTGTAAGTAATGCAGCTAGCGCGGCAAGTGACGCTGCATCAAACAGGTTTCCATCATAGTCCAGGATGTGGATATCGATGAATACTAACCATACCTTTTCACCAGGAGTAATACAGAGTTTTTCCAATTGAATTACCTGAGATTCTCTCACACCTCTATCAACAACCCTGGCTAGCTCTATGGCATCTTCTCTTGGAGGACCTGACTCAAAATCAGGGGATGCTAAGGGAACGAACTCCGCAGCGGTGCTCATCACTCCAGTTGTTGGGGTATCTGGGAATGGTTCTCCGATATCCATTTTGATCCCACAGAGAACTTGGGTATTCCCAATCTTCACCCGGGCTGAACCCTCTGCTTTGTTGACGACTTTTGTCTCAATTTCGATTGGGCGATATTGATCAAAGCCTCGCCCATCGATTCGCTTACCTTGCTCAGCAAGCTTTGTAATATAATCACGTTTAATGGCTGGGACAATGGTCATTCTTGCACCTCCGCGGCAGCTGACTGATACTTCTGCAGTATCGCTTTCTTTTGAATCTCTGAGACCTCATAGCAACCCTTCATAGCAAGGTCAAATGCTTCGTTAAACTCATCGATGGTAAGATGACCATCCATCTGAAGAAGCAGTACTTCCCCAGTCCTTGGTGATATAGCAATGGGAAGATCAGCATCACCATAATTATCTTCCTCTTTCCCAAGATCCAGGACGACTCTCCCGCCAATTTTCCCTGCAGCACAAGCCACAGGAATGTCTCGCAACGGGATTCCTGCATCCACCAAGGCAACGCCAGCCGCGGTTAGACCAGCGCATCTGGTTCCTGCTTCCGCATCAAGCACCTCGATGTTTACATCAATGCTTGCACGGGGGAACTGCTCGATTAATACAACTTTTTCCAATGCTTCGGAAATTACTTTGGAGATCTCAACGCTCCGACGGTCCGGGCCAGGTCGTTTTCGGTCCTCAACACTGAATGCCGCCATATTATATCGTGCTTGTACAATTGCTTTCAAAGGATTCTGCACATGACGTGGGACCGCTTCACGGGGACCATAAACGGCAACAAGGACTTTGTTGCCACCCCATTCCAAGGAGCATGAACCGTCAGCCCGATGAAGCACTCCTGCTTCGATTTTAATTTTTCTTAAATCATGTGGACTTCGTCCGTCCAACCGTCTTCCTTCACTATTGATTAATTCTCTATCTGATTTCATTATCTTACATCCTTCGCATCTTTTTTCAAGAATTCTTCTATCCTATCGGTCAGCCCAAAGGTGATGGCTTCCCGTTCAATCATAGAGATCGCAGCTAAGACTTTCTCAATGCCATCTGCATCTCCATCTATCCAAATACGCCCGTTTTTCCCAACCTTAATCCGACATCGGGTATATTTCTGGATAATCTCAATCATGGAATATTTCTTCCCAATGATACGCCGGTATACGGATGGTTCGAACTCTATAAGATGACCACCCTTTAATTTGAACAGATTCCGATCATTCAGAGTAATCTGAAGTTTCTTTGACTCATCAACAGAGAGAACTTTCGCCAGTATGGTATCACCGGTGTTTAAATATTTTTCTGTATCTGCGAATTCGATTTCCCAGGGAACCTCATTTACATGCAGCAAGGCGGGATAGGGAGCGTTAATGTCAACCATCCAATTCGATGTGGAGGCTTCTAGTACAACCCCGATAACAAAATCCCCAACCACAGGATCATACCGCCCCTTCAACGGGATGATATGAATGAATTTTTCCTGAATGTTCATCACACCTAGACGTTCTGCAAAAATTTTCTTATTCTCCACAAAAGTCCCACGACCCGGTTGCAATGCAGGAATTTCCCCTAGAATCTGCCCCGGAATAACTACTTGACGTCCTTCATTTGTCATAAAACCCAGTATCCTTTTTTTAATTTTATTTTAGAATCCTTGTTTCAACGTTTCCTTTTGTCAGTGTATTGAGTCGGTCATAAAAATCCGTTTGCATACCTGCAGGTAGCTTTACGATACCAATCCAGGTTCCATCTGATTGCCATTCTTCTCGTTCAAGAGTCCCAAAACTCCGCACCGCACCATAGGCTTTGCCGACATGCTCAGGAGGAATCTTCACAGAAATACGAGCGTGTTCCATTGAGATTGGAAGAATCGGCCGAAGACATTCCAGGATGGTTTTCATCTGTTGATTGACAGATTTGAACGGATCGATATGCACCTTTGCTTCCTCCAAAGCTAGCTCAATACGAGTCCTTGGGTGAGGCATCTTCGTCTTCGGATCCATCGCATTTTTTACAATCAGATCAACGATTCGCTTCTTTTTCTTCTCCTGCATCTCTCGACGCTGTTCTGTTGTCAGTTGGATTTCCCCTTTCTGGATGATCTCTTTAGCAATGATTGAAACATCAGTAGTGTTGAAGTGTTTCTGGAGAGATTCCACCGCAGCATGGGTACCTTTTTTTGAATCACTAAACACCGCATCGATTGCTAACGAAGAAAGGATGTTTTCAACTTTTCCTTCAATAATATGCTCCGCCTCATGAGGATCTACTAGGACCTCGAAGCGATCCGCCCCTTTATGTAACCGGGCAATCACTGCGTTTTCTAAACTAACCAACTTTATTTACCTCCGATCGCTTTGCTCACAAAGGTTTTTGTTTCTGAAGCTGAGAGAATATGGAACTTCACCCCTTTTTTCACAACACCTATTTCGATAGCATCGGGGTTGAGCTTCCCTTCGGTTCCTTTATGGAGTGCTTTAACACCAAGATCAATTGCTTCCTCCATAGAAACATTCTCTTTATAATGTTCCTCGAAATATGCCATGGCACCGGTACGACCAGCTCCTTCACTTGCGGCCTTATATTCCATGAGAGCCCCAGACGGATCTGTTGAGAACAACCGTGCCCCGGTCTGGTCCACCCCAGCGATCAATAAAGCAGTCCCAAAAGGACGTACCCCCCCATATTGGGTATAGGTTTGCTTAAAATCACAAATCCGTTTCACAAGCGTCTGGACCTGGATCTTCTCACTATAGGTTATTTCATTGATCTGTGCATCAAGCCGAGCTCGATCAATCAGGGATCGTGCGTCTGCGACAAGACCTGAGGTAGCACAACCGATGTGATCATCAATAATAAAAATCTTCTCAATCGAATCAGGTTCAATCAGTCGAGACGTTATCCGTTTATCGACAATTAAAATAGCACCATCTCGAAATTTCACTCCCACTGTGGTGGTTCCACGTTTTACTGCCTCTCTTGCATACTCTACTTGAAATAAGCGGCCATCCGGGGAAAAGACGGTAATCGCTCTATCATATGCCATGTTTGATGGTTGCATTTTTCATTTCACCTCATCTTTTCTTCTGTTTTTCTCACTAAAGTCTCTTAATTTCAACCATGAATGCACTTTTCATGTATATAGTTTGTGTTTACGATTCCCCTCTAGAAAAAAACGATGAAAGAACGATCGTCTTAGACTCCTTTTTTTGTCCCCCAAATAAGTTTATGGATTTGAAGAGATAAACGAACCGGTAAACCATCACGAAGAATCCACGATGCCAGTTTCGCAGGGTCTGTCTGCCATACGGGTTGGAAAAACACAGGGCAAACAGGTTTATATTTCTCAATGACCTCTTTTGCATACATAAAATCTTTTTTATCTTTTATTATGAATTTAAGTTGATCTTTTTTTGTTAGAAAACTAATATTATCTAGCATCATTTTCTTATGGGACCCTGAGGAAGGACATTTAATGTCAAGGGAAATGCATAATGATTTTAGCCCAGCATATTTCTTAATACTGTAGCTTCCATTGGTCTCTACGCAAATAAGAAAA
>JALOTN010000025.1 GCA_025457885.1 Thermoplasmatota archaeon
AGAAACAATACGATGTGACGTCTCGCAAGTTAGATTCTATCCTTATGTCACTCACAGAATTATCACAGAAATATGAAACCGTCTTGAAGCGTGTCACAGAACTTGAGACGAAAAAAGAAACATCCTTGGAAAAAAATCAAACCTATCTTCAGAATCCTCCGCGGGTTCAACCTCCTCCAGCTACATCACCTGTTCAGCCTGTGAAAAACCATCCGAAAGGGACAGATGAGGTGAAAGAGGCGAAGGAGCAGTCCTCTGAAGAAAAGGAGTATACGTTTTTTTCCGATCCTTTCGGGTTGAAGCGGCAGCATACTGAACTGGATTTGAAAAAACAACGATTAGATTTACGCATAAAACAATTAGAATCCTTCGAATCCAGATTAATGAAAGAAAAAGACATGCTGCGTGCTAGAGTCGAGGAGTTCAGTAAATGGCAAGAAAAACTCATGGCGTTAGAATCTGAAATCGAGAAACGACGACAAGATGTTTTGAAACAAGAGACCATGGTTCTGAACAAAAGACCCCATTCTCCCTTTATTCAAATCACGTCAGTTAAGAAAGACTCTCAAAGAGACGTTGAAGCGGACATTCCACCTTGTGATGATGAGACTCTTGAGACGATCCCTCAGTCTGCAGCGATTATTCAACGGGGGATTTTAAAACAAATCAATGCTCAATTCATAGACTTACTTGGGTATCCTCTGGAGGAAATCGTTGAAAAAAGTTATTTTGATTTTATCGCACTGGAGGGTCTGGCTGATGTGGAGAAATATTACCTCGATCGACTGAAAGGAGATAGTGTTACGATGTATCGAACGGTATTTTCCACGAAGGATAATAAAAAGATACCTGTCGAGGTGAGTATTAAACAGACTATTTATAATGGGGAAAAAGCGGAGATTGCGATTATAACCAGTTTGAATACTGGTTCAGTGTAGGAAGTAAAAAATAAAAAAAATTAAAAAAGAGGAGAATTTAAGGTATTCTCACTCTGGTTTTTTTTATAGTTCACAGACTTGATATTTGAATGCCATTGGGGCTTGTGCGACGAACACCCCAGATCCACCAAAGTCCGGAACGATTGTTCCTTCGAGGACGTCACCGGCTTGTAATCCACCGGTATCTGGGAGTACTGCTGAGAGGTTGACCATGAAGATTGCTTGGTCTGTGGCACTTATTCCATTGGTTTTTATTATGGAATCATCTCGGTCATGGATTGCGATAACGCCAAAGTTAGTTCCGTTGAGTTGGCTGAGGTTCAAAGCATGGAAGATGCTTGTGTAACCGTTACTTGATATTCTTTGTGCGGTATTGAGACTCAGCACTGAGAAATTGTTCAGTTTGAGATAAATCAGGGTTCGGTTGAGATCGATGTCTAATGATCCTGCTCTGGGGGAGAGTGCGATAGCTAGGTATTGTATTTTTGTTTTGTTGACATCAGTGTATCCTGTGACTTCGATGACTTGCAGTCCACTGGAGACATCTCGGATGGTTTGTTTTCCTACCGCATATGCTCTTTGTTGGAGGTTTTCTGCGGTTTGAATAATGACACTTGCAGCGACTGCTGCAACCAGGATCATTGCGATGAATACGATTAAGGTTCCAATACCAACCGCTGCTTGTTCGTCTTCTGCAATGTTTTGGTTTTCTGGTCTGTGTTTTTTACCTGGCTTAATTGCGATGATAGTGTCAATTCTGAGACATCCTAAGCCTTGTGAGGAGTCTACTAAAATAAATCCGTCTTTGTAGTCTACATCTTCGAGGATGCCGGTAACGACGTTTGCTCGTTCTTCACCGGGTTCTTTTGTGACGATTTTGCAGTATTTGCCCACCAGCTTTTCCATATACCGTTTGACCATTTCTTTCACCTACCTTTCCTTTCCTGCCATTCACAATCATGGCAGTCTTTCACATGTAACATGTTCGCAGATGACACTATATAAAGATTCGGCGGTGGACCAACAAAATGGAAAAATCACACCAGGGACATTTTACCATCTCCTCCTGTAGAAAGATTCCCTTCCCCTCCTCAAAAGCCTCAAAAAACCCCACGTTCTCCTTGTATATTCCTCACCGAGAAGCGACTCCTTAAAACAGATAACAATTGTATAACAAATTATTTATATTATTCAAAGGGACTTTTTTATCGAGGAAATCAGGGATATCATGGATAATAACGCACAACTCGGAACCATTGCCGGAATACTCTTACTTGTATTCATCCTGATAGGAGCAGTGTCCGCCTCCGTCATCATCACAGATTCCCCTATAACCTCTGAAGAAGACCTCACCAACCTCACCGATGAAATCCTCGATGAACTCTGCAGTTACTTACAAATAAAGCAAATAGTAGGAAAATATCAGACAATCCAGGGACAACAACGAATCAACAAAATCGCAATCCTGATAAAACCCCTCGTCTCTCAAACCATAGACCTTTCCCATATGACCCTTGAACTCTGCGATGGAAACAACTATCGAATCCTGTTTTTCAATGGGACTGCAGGGTCTATCCGTTCACAATCACTCTTTGAACATCCTACCTGGAATAACCTTACAAACGGAACCTATGGCCTCCTCTCAACCATCGATGATGACAACTCAATCATCACTGCCCATAAAATAAATGACTACACAGATATGGCTTTTATCATCATCAAACTCCCTGACAACGCCGCACTAACACAAGACACACAACTCGTTCTCACCCTCCGCCCCTCCCCCGGCATAGGTCGGACTGTCACCCTTGAAGCTCCACTGCCGATAAAAAACGTTGTGACCCTTTTTGAATAGAACACACAAACGTTATTTTAGCTCTTCATCTTTTAATTTTTTTGTCTTCAGGTGATCCTCGGTGGTGTGATCAAGACATTTTTCGATTTCATTACAGATCCGCAGTTCCTCCTTCCAGGTCATCGGCTGTTGAACCGGGGCTGCGTGATCCTGATTGGTCTTCATGATATGGTCAAGGTCACCAGCTAAAGATTTCTTCTCTGCGGGTATCTCTGATGATTCTGTTTTTTGAACCACTGGAGCATTTATTTTTTTATTCAACAGGGATTCCAACCATTCCACCTGCTCTCTCTTAATGGTCCCCTGATTTTTCTTTAAATCCTCAAAAAAAGACATCATTTCTTTTGTGCGTAGTTCGCCTTCCATCCCTCTACCGGAGAGCTGTATCGTGAAATGTTCTGCATCAGGATGACTTATTTTTACCGCAGACTGAAGCCGTTCTATCTCCCTGGTTTTTAAAGAAAGATCATGCTTCACTGAATCAAACTCTTGTACTAGGGAGAGGAACCTGACCTGTTGATGCTGCGCCTCATCCTGAAGCTTACTGATGGTGTCGCAGTTCCCATCGAGTTGGTCCACCCGTGCTTTAAGTACTTTTTTGATACGGTCGTTCTCAAGGGCGCTTTGTTCCTGTTCTTGTCTCAGCTGGCGTACCTCTTGCAGATGCATCGCTACATCCTGATTGGATTTCTCCATTTGCTTCTGAAGGCTCGTAATGGTTCCTTGTTTCATATCCAGTGCAGAACATGCTGTCTGGAGCTCCCGGTCTTTTCCCTCTAGGACGTTTTTCAGACTTTGTATCTCCAGGTCCTTCTGTTCCAACCCCTCTCTCTGAAGGAGGCGCTCCTGATTTGTTTTCAACAGCTCGTTTTCCTTACCTCTTAGGTCATCAAACAATCGTTCGACTTGTGTTGCTTTTTGAAGGACGGTAGTCTGATTCTCCATGAGTTGTTTTCCGATTTGATCGATGATCTGGTTTTTTGTTGCAATCTCAGACTGTAAGGAGTCCAGTGTCTCCTGAGCGAATCTTAGTTCATTGACATGATCCTTGAGCTGATCATCGCGTTTCATCAGCTCCCCCTGGAGCGTCTCCGCTAACCGTGTTTTTTCCAGACCAATCATCTGGCGGTCAGACAGCTGATGTTCCAGATCCGCGATTAATTGACTGCGAGCAACGATGTCTCTGTTGAGGGATTCCAGTTGGTCGTGCAAGTCTTGTGTCTGAGTCATGAACTCCATTGTTTTTTTCTCTAGCTCCATATGCGTAGTACTGATGAGGGTGTCTTTTTGTTCAAGTTTTAATGAAAGTTCAGTGACCTGCTCCTGTTTATCCTTCAGTTCAATGGTGGATAATAAGGAATCAGCCCATCGTTTCTCCGAATCCTGAGTTACGATGTTTAATTCCGTTTCTAACTCTTGTATCTCTCGTTTACTGGCAAGGAGCTGCGCGTTTCGTTCTTTCAGGTTGCAAGATACTCTGTGAAGGTTTGTTTCAAGCTCACCAATACGCTGCTCTTTTTGTTGCAAGGCATCTGTTTGAGCCTTGAGGTCTGAGAGATGTTTCAGAATATCATTTTTCATCTCGGAAATCTCATGGGTTTTGTTTTTTATTTCGTTTGTGAGATGAGAACATTCTTTCTCTTTTATCTGAAGGTCCTGATGGTTCTTCTCCAGATTCATTTGAAGATGTTCCGCTAGCTGGGTTTTTTCGATAAGATTCATTTGTTCCGCTGCGAGCTGCTCTTCGATATTCTCAATAATGCGGCTTCTTGAATCGATCTCTCCCCGGATCATATCCAGATCGACTTGCGTCTCTTGAATCTGCAACCCCTGACGATGAAGCTCTTCATCCTTCAGGCTCAGATTCCGTTGGATCTCCTGCAGCTGCTTTCGTTTATGCAACAGTTCTTCTTGCAGTTGCTCCACGATATTGGAATGCTCAATAAGACTTGTTTGATTCTCCGTAAGCTGCCTGGTGAGATCCCCGATGATTTGATTCCGTGACTCCACTTCACATCCAAGCCAGTCCAGTTCCTCCTGTTTCTGTTCCATGAGTTGCTTCTGCTTGATGAGTTCTTCATTTTTTTCTCTGATGTCCTTCTTTAAAACACTCACCATCTCGGTAAGTTCAATCCTCTGAAGCTGCTGACCTTCCACCTGTTTCTCCAGGGTTTCAATAATGGAATTTCTCGAGGAGACCTCTTGATGCAACTCTAAAATCTCCGCTGATTTCTCCTCTAAATCCTTCACCGAGTCGGAAAATTCCTTATTTCTGTGTTGCAACTCTTCCTGGATCTTCCGGGCTAATCGATTGCTGTGTTCTAATTCCTTGCTTAGCTGCTCAGTGAAATGATTATTCTCCACAATCCATTGCTGTTTCTCCATCAGTTGGCTTTTGATATCCTGGATGAGCGTGTCTTTGTTCGAAATCTCCTGGTGTAGTCTTTTCACATCATCGGTTTTTTCAGCAATGCTGTTTTTCATTGAGGTAAACACCTGATCCTTGTTCTCAAGCTCCTGCTGAAGTCGCATGATAAGCTCAGTTTTTTGGACAAGCTGCGTTTGTCGTTCCAGGATTTGATGCTCTAAGTCATCAAGGAGTCTATTCCTGATTTCAATTTCATTACGCAACTCCTCTTCTTCATCCTGCCAAACCACAGATTCTTCTCCTGTTGTATGGATCCACTTTTTCTGTTGATCCTGCCCCTTAACAGGGATTTTTTCAAACTCAGAAATGATTTCATAAAAATGTTGATTCTCTCTTTTTTCCAAAACGGAATCAATGGTCTCATGGAGGTGCGCCTGATTCTCTTGAGGAGATTGACTATTGGGAGAACGCAATCGTCTTCTCTGTAGATGAGGGACTAGTATAGGATCTTTCAACCGGAATCGACGGGTTCTTGCACGATCAAAACCAATGAATACCTTCTTTTTCTTTCTCGGAGGAACCTGCCGGCTGTTCTTCAGGTTATCCGGTATTGATTGCTCCTTTCGTTTCTCCTCTTTTAAAAAAACCATTTATAACATACCTCACATTAGCACAGGTCGCATCTACCCTCCGGCATAGGTAATGGGTCTTTTTATTCATTAACATTTCGGAGTGCACAACAAAAAAAAGATTGGCCGATTATTTTTCTACGAAGGCTTTATAATACAATGACAATATCCGGACAAACGTCATGCCAGAACCATGGAATAACCCAAATCAAACACCAATTGAATCTCCCTTTGATTTAGAACTCTTACAGCGAGAAGTCGGTTCACGTTTTCCCTTCTATGATATGAAAACCAACATCAACACAGTAGCATTCTTCTGCCGTATCGATGAAGAAACACTTGAGGAGAAATTCGAATCCCTGCGTCGTACCTTACTAGAAAAACAGTATATCCCCATGGTTCGGAATGAGCATGGGGAACAGATCATTTATGTGGTAAAGAAACCACCAAGTAAGAAACCCCGGTCTGTTTGGATTAATATCATATTACTGATTGCCACCATCTTTACAACAACCCTTGCTGGGGCGCTTCAATGGGTGGATATCGACCAGGTGGACTGGATGAACATGTTTGCAATGTCGTATCTCTGGCAGGGTTTGATCTTCTTCTCAGTTCCCCTCCTATTGATCCTTGGTGTTCATGAGATGGGTCATTACTATGCCTCAAAAAAACATCATGTTGATGCTTCCTTACCCTATTTCATTCCTCTGCCACCGCCGTTTCTCCTTGGGACTTTTGGTGCATTGATTTCAACACATGAGCCAATCCCTAACCGGAAGGCGTTACTCGATATTGGAGTAGCTGGTCCTCTCTGCGGGTTCCTTGTTGCCATCCCCATCTCACTGATTGGGTTCTTCCTGATGCAGCAATCCCCGATCCCCTTACCGACAAACGGAACAAATCTCTCTCTGATGCCGCCGCTACTTCTCCAATGGATGCAGAGTCTTTTCTTACTTGAAGGCAACTATGTGATTCATCCTACATTGTTCGCCGGTTGGGTCGGCATCTTCCTTACCGCGGTAAACCTCTTACCTGCTGGTCAGTTAGACGGTGGACACGTCGCACGAGCCATCCTGAAGGAAAAACATAAATACATCAGTTGGGTGGTAATATTCATCCTTGCCGCATTAAGTTTTTTTTATACCGGATGGTTGATGTTTGCCATCATCATTCTCCTCTTCATAGGTACACAACATCAACCTCCACTCAATGAGTTGACCCCCCTGGATACACGACGGAAGCTTCTGGGTCTCGCAATCCTGCTCATCTTCATCTTATCTTTTGCCCCTATCCCCTTTGGGGTGGAGTAAAACCCATGTTTTTCTCCTTATCCTCACCAGAGTATCCATCGTAATGATTTAATACCTCATACTGAATCTATATCTTGACGTGAACCGCATGAAAACATACATCCAGGTTATGTTCAACAGTGAAGGAGCCGCCCCTTCAGAGATAAAAAACCAGTTGCTCAACATGGGGTTTAAGGCGACCAAAGGAAACTATGATTTTGTGTTTGATTGGGGGCGAGAAAAAGCTGATATCAATGAACTTATCTTCTTTGCAGATAAAGTCCATGCTGCATTGAAGAACTGCAAGGTTCTGTTCAATATTGAAACCATCTAAGGTTCTTTTTTTCCTTTCTTTTTCTTGATGGTTCCTAGGGTTTTACTAAACACACCCATGAGAGTATGGTACTCCCATTTCGAAGGAACTGCTCTTCCCATAAGGCGTTTGAAGAGGATCTTCGTATGTTCCTTCTTATGTGGCTGGTAATCAATATCGTCCAGGAGTTGGGCGAAAAACTCATATAATTTCTGTTTCTCAAGAGAGCCTATTGCTCTTCGTCGTTCCGGGATTAGTGCTTTCCTCAGATAAAGTGAGTATAGGACGATGGTCACCGCATGAGAAAGATTCAAGGATGGGTACGCATCACTTGTCGGGATCTTCAGCATGATATCACAGGCGGCGATCTCCTCGTTGAACAACCCGTAATCCTCCCGACCGAACACAAGCCCTATGTTTCCTTTCGCCTCAAAAATCGTCTGTGAAAAATCTTCAAGGAGCACAGGGTTCCTCAGATGACGCTTATCTGTCTTTGATTCAATGGATGAGGTGGCCACGAGAAAATCGAGTTTTTTGGTTGCCTCAGAAAAACTTTTGAATGTTTTCGCATCATCAAGGATTTTTGTCGCATGCATGGCTCGTGCGTAACAAGCATTGTCCAGTTCGCAAGGGTTGACTAGATAGAGATGCTGGAAATCAAAATTCATCATCGCCCGAGCGACAGCACCGATATTACCACTGTTTTTAGGCTCAATGAGGACAACATAAAAAGAAGAAAAAGGGTTCTTCTCGGCCATGACCGTCGGCCTAGCGGATGTCAAATTCGTCTTCTTTATCAGACAGCATCTTCTGGTATTTGGAAGGCAGCTGTTTGACGGTGCTTTCCAGTTTACTTCGTTTTTTCAGGATTTCAGAGCGTTTATCGGTTTTCAGCTCATCAAGAACATATTTTCGTTTTGTAAAGAAGCTGTACATATAATATGCACTAATGCTTAGGAGGATGAGTCCTAGAACGAGGATGTAATCATTCCAGATGCCGACCTGATAGATGAAATGGAATGGTGAGGTGGTTGGCTCAGCACTGCTGATGAAGAACAGGTATACGACCCCCATGATAATGAACAGGAGCGCTGGGATCAATAATAGAATGCTTAACACTAAGACGTATTCTCGTAAAAACCCGACGATTCTTCCACTCATTTCTTCTTCACCTCAATATGATCTTGCATATCTCATCCATGTTTTCGCAGGTGATCCGCACACAGGACAGTGTTCTGAGCACCCTGCGTTTTCAATCGGTTCCCCTAATGTATTCCCCTCTAAAACATTTTCGATTTCTAACGCACAGTCTTTGTTGCCGCACCAGGGGAGGGCTACAATCCCTGTTTTCTGTGTTGCTTCTTCTATTGTTAACACCTGATGCATGTTGTCTTTGAGGAGTTTCTCTGCATTTGTATAAAGGATATGTTCAAGGTCTTTTAGCTCTGTTTTAATCATCTGTTCTGCGTTGGTGATTGGTATTGATTTCTTTAGACCACTGTCTCGTCTCACGAGGGTTAGTGCGTTTTTTTCCACATCTCTTGGTCCAATCTCCACTCGAAGCGGTACGCCTTTTAACTCCCAGTCATAGTACTTATTTCCTGGTGTGATGTCTCGGTCGTCGATGAAGGATCGAATGTTTTCTTCGAGAAGCTCGTTCTGTAGTGTTCTGCTGGTTTCAAGGACCGTTTGTTCTTTTCCCTTGAAGATAATTGGGATGATCACAACTTGCAATGGGGCTACCTCAGGAGGCATGACGAGTCCTTTGTTATCCCCATGAACACCAACTAATGCTCCAAGCAACCGTTCGCTCATCCCGTACGTTGTTTGATGGCAGAATGAATGGTCCCCCTTTTCGGTTTCATAGGAGATCTCATAGGGTTTTGCAAAGTTGTCTCTATATTGATGAATAGATCCTATCTGAAGAGTTCTACCGGATGGCATGAGGACATCGATGCTGATGGTGTAGTATGCTCCCGCGAATTTATCCCATTCAGGTCGTTTGCTAAAGACATAGGGGAGGCTGAGTTTTTGGAGGAGGTGGTCTGCTATTTCTTTGTCCTCCTGTATTTGTCGTTCTGCATCTGTGAAATCAACATGGCAGGTGTGTGCTTCGAAGAAATGGATTTCTCGGACGCGGATGAACGCTCGTGTCTGTTTGGTTTCATAGCGGAAGGTATTGACGATCTGGAAGGTTTTTAAGGGTAAATCGGTATGGGAACGGATCCAGAGGGAGAAAATTGGGTACATCGCAGTCTCTGAGGTTGGCCGCAGTAGCCATCGTTCCTCTAAGGGAGTAAGACCGGCATGTGTGACCCAGAAGACTTCTTTTCCGAACCCTTCGATGTGTTCTTCTTCCTTTTTGAAATACGATTCAGGGATGAGAAGCGGGAAGCAGACTTCTTGATGGTTGGTTTTGATCATTTCGTCTCTGATGAGTCGGTCGACGTGGTTCATTAACTTCCAACCATAGGGTCTCCAGATGTTCATTCCTTTGATTGGATAGCGTTTGTCGCATAAGTCAGCAAGTTCAACGATTTCGTTGTACCATTCGTTGAAATCCTCGCTTTTTTTTACTTTTGTCTCTGGCATAGCCTTTCCACTGCTTCAACCAAAAAGAGGTATCTTGTTTTTAAAGATACTGGTTTTAATCTATTGTCCTCTGCCTTCTTTTGCTTTTACACGTAGCTCAGTTGATCTGCATCGCCGGCATCGTTCTGCTTTTGCAGATTTTCTTGTTTAATAATCGGCTTTCTGCTTCAGGGAATCGCGTCATCGGTTATCGCCTAGGGTATCGAGAATAAACATATCATATTTAAATATAATGCCCTGCTTTGGTGTTTATTATGGTTAATACGCAGTGCTCTTGGTGGGGTGGATGATAAAACGTCGGTTACATCCCTATAAAAGACTGTTTTTTGTTTTTTTTCTTCTCTATAGCACCTGGGTTGCTCTGCTGATTCTTGCTCCTGTTATGCTTCCTGCTGGAACCGTGTCTGATCTTTCAGGGGTTGTGGGGTATTCGGATAATTCTGAGCTGATTAATGGTCTTCCGTTTCCTTGGAATGTTGTGTATTCTGCTGGTGATACGCTGTGTCATCAGAGAGCAGAACGATCCTTGTCTATTAATGGCAATGAGATGCCGTTTTGTGCTCGATGTACTGCTCTTTGGTTTGGAATAGCAGTCGGTCTTGGGGTCATGGTTTTTTTTACGATCGAGTTAGATGTGAGATTTTTCATTGCGATTATTGTTTCTTTTGTCCCGCTGGGTGTTGATGGGGTAGGACAGCTTTTTGGGTTCTGGGAAAGCATGAACAGTATCAGGATATTGACAGGTCTTCCCGCGGGGATTGTCTGTGGGATTGCGTTGGGAATCATCTTTGATGAGATCGGTTCATTTGGTATTTTGAAGAAAACACCATCATCTGAGGAATAAGAAAGCTATGTTGGTTTTACAATTGGTATATTATTTTTTGTATTTTGAAAAAAGATGAATTCATTCTGTGGGGTGATATCGATTTATTGGAAATCACTTCGTGATATGATCAAGATGATAAGTCCGATGAGGGAGAGGATACTTCCCAGTAACATGGGGCCGATGGTGAAGAGACCAAGGATGCCTCCGATGACGGCAAGTCCCCAGGCTTTTCGTCTCATCGCGACAATACCCCCCGCTAAGGTGAAAATTGATAGTATTGCTCCGATGATGCCGCAGGTGGTAAGAAATGATTGGAGTTGTTCTGCGGTTATGGGCGATTCTGGGGGGAGTACGTTTTGTATCATTGAAATGTCCAATGCTAGTGCAGATGCCCAGGTGAGTAAACCAAGGAGTCCTGCTATGATTAAAAAGATCCCGCTGATAAGTGGTTTGGAACTGGGTTGTTTCGGTGGTTGGGGTTGATCCAGGGTATAATCATTTATTGATGTTTGATCAGGGATTGTTGTTTCCATCTCTCGTACCTCTTTGATAGAAAGGAATCGTTATTTGCTTTTTATGTCTATTTCTTTTTGTGTCCGTTTGCGTCGGAGGCCTTCTTCGAGGATTCTTGGCATGACTTTTTTTGTGGTGTACCAGAATAATATAATCCCGTAGATGACGATGATGATCTGCAGATAGCTTGTCTGGATGAGGCTGGTGACAAGGATGATTCCGGTGATGACCAGTTGGAGTAGGATAGCGAAGGTGAGGTATTTTGTGAGTTTGTTAACATAGATTCCATATCCGATGAGGATTCCTGTCGCGGCATGGAAGAGGATGATTCCAAGGGAACCGATGATGGCTGCGAGGAAGGCAAGGTTTGGTTCATTGTATTGGATGATTGCGGCAGGGGTGAAGACAGACCCGAACCCCAGTCCAAGGGAGAATCCATAGATGGTGGTTTCTTGTTTTTCCTGGAAACGTCCTAGGTTTAGGACGATGGTTTTGAAGAGTTGTTCGAGGATGGGGAAGAGGATGATGTAAATAAGACCGATCGCCTGGGTGAAGTATTCGATTGCGACAGAGATGGTTCCTATCACTATTCCGACGATGAAGGTGAGGAAAATGATTTTGTCTTTGAATTTGCCTTCGAAGCCTTTTAATCCGATGTAAAGGAGGATTAAAGCTGGGATGATGCCGATGAAGAGGCTTGTTTGGAGGATGAAACTGTTCATGGTTCTTCTGCGGGTTTATATCAAAGCTATATATTAATGATTGCCACTCTAAAAAAATAAAAATTATATGAAAGAACATACAAATGTATATATAAAAAAATACCTCTTTATAAACCTTTTTTCAGTGATAAAGATACAATATACAGAAGAGATAAAACGCCGAGGAGGAGATTTGAACTCCTGCGGAGCTGACGCCCCACGAGCTTTCCAGGCTCGCGCCGTACCGGTCTGAGCCACCTCGGCAAAACCAACGACCGCAACATCATCCCTATTTATGTCTTTTTCCAGATGGATGGATACGTCCCCTTATTCATCAGCACACGCTCAAGAGACGCACAGATGCCTGTGTCCTTTTCTATGACCTGCACTGAAGGAATCTGCATCTTCACCAACGCCACCCCTTCACCTTTTAAGGTCACTACAGCAGCAATCTCCCCTGTGTCCATCTCATCAATTTCAACAACCCCCGGAACCGCAAGATTTGCCCCATGACACAGTGCATCAACAGCAGAATCACGCACGATGACCTTTGGGACGACCTCAAGCAACCGCTCCATAGGCAAGATGGTCTTACGCACCTCCGTGTCATCCCCCTCCTCCTTCCAGAACAGATACGCATCCTTCACACCCTGCAAAGTGACAATAGTCTCTTCCGTGATATTCCCCACACGGGTACGCCTAAGCTCGATGAGCTGCGCACCACACCCTAGCTTCTTCCCAATATCAACACACAACGTCCGAATATATGTCCCTGCCTCACAACCGACGCGGAATAACACCTCAGTACCCTGGATCTCTAAGATTTCCAGGTAATATATCTCTCGTGTCCGCCGTACTCGTTTCACCGCAGAACGCAAGGGAGGCATCTGAGAAATCTTCCCAATAAAACTCACACAAGCTTCCCGTATCTTCTTCTCATCCACCTGCTTATGAAGCTTCATCAACGCGACATATTCTTTCCCAGCTACCAGGAGCACTTGCAACGCACGAGCCGCATCGCCAAGAGCCACCGGAAGCACCCCCGTGACGGCAGGATCCAACGTCCCCCCGTGTCCTGCTTTCTCAAGCTCAAGTGCTTCCTTGACCCAGGCGACCACCTGATGAGACGACGGACCCGCAGGTTTATCAAGATTGATAAAACCATTGTTTAAAAGCTCCCGCACTGAACGCTGACCAGGAGCCTTCCCATAATGGACATTAGTGGAAGCAGCCGTCTTAATCAAACGTTTCCGTGGTTTTAACGATGGTAACGACAGGTTTTTCTCAGACATTGCAACCAACAGAATAACAGAAGGATATAAAAACTCGTTTATTACCTAACATAACGAAGAATAATCTCCATGATCTGCTCCGGAGTCTTATCCCCTGCATCGATAATCACATCATAAATCGAGGTGTCCGACACATCGATTCCATAATATTTTTTATACCGCGTCGCCTCGCTTTTTTCCCGTTTTAAGATCTCTTTTTTCCGTTTCTCAATATCACCTTGTTCCCGTTTCACGATTCGACTCGCACGAATCTGAATATCCGCTTGTAACAACACCTTCACCGCAGGGATATGATTCTGAAACGCAAGCCACCCGGACAACCGCCCCTCAAGGATAACATTCCCTTCTTTAAGGATACCAAGTTGATGCCGGTCCAACTCCTCATCAATGTTCCGATGCGACTCACAATACTTCCCGAACTCCTCAAGGGACATCTGATGCTGCTCCGCAAGTCTTCGGAAAATCTCCCCAGAATACACGTAGCGAAGCCCAAGACGCTGTTCTAAAAGTTTCGCAACCGTTGTTTTGCCTGTTCCCGGAAGACCACTAATAGTGATCGTCGTCATGGTTCCCCTATTTCGCTGAGGGTCGAATCGTTTTTCGCGTATTCTGCCACCAATTCGACCAGCTGATCCATTTCAATCCTTGTCGAATCAGAGACCCCGCTAGATATGAGAAGATCATATACAATAAAAACCAATTCGACATGATCCAACTATTCCGAGCAAACAATGAAGCACCACTACCCCAAGGGACCGTGAAGAAAAAATAGGAAACATTTCCAAGAAAATAAGTTAACCAGATGAAGATAGGGGCGATGAAGATAAATAAAAAGAACATCGATTTCATCATCCCACCAGATGATTGTGTCGTCATCCGCATGATTTGCGGCTGCATTTTCATGAGTTTCTGCAACCGATTGGTATTGCCTTCCTTCCGTGCTTTTGTAATCTCCTTGTTGAAGGCTTTACTGGCTTCCTGGGCTTGCCCCATTGCCTTCCAGTTGGTGAACAAATGAGTGAAAAACGAGGAGAGGAACACGACGATTACCCCTGCAAGTACTATAGTCAGCAGGGGGTTTTCCCCACTAAATCCTATTACCGGTGTGAACACCGCGTCTAAAGAGGATGCAACAAGGTTTCGAATGTTCGCATCACCAAAGATAAGGATCATGATGAAGAGAAGAACCATAAGTAGCAGCATCTGCCCGGCTTGTGCAACATCATCGAGTTTTCTCATCGGATCACAGGCTCTGCTTCTTTTACCGCTGCTTCCAGCGCATTATCATGGTTAAAGACGATTTTCACGGTCGCACCCGTCAGTGTCGCATAGGACATGGCTGCAGCCCGGTTCATCATCTGATGCTCCGCGATTTTTTCAACAGAATCAGGGTCCCGGTTCCGTGTCATATCCTTCGCCCGTCGATTAAAGATCTCCTGAGGGTCTGCTTCGACAATCACAATTGCAGTGGGATTCAATTTCTTTAAAACCCACTCAGGAAGACCTGGCATGTATCCTTTCGGTGTCTTAACAGTGCAGTGGGTGTCAACGATGACGTTTTTCATCTTCCCGACCTGCTCAGCAGTCTTAATCTGAAGTTGTTTCTGCTGATCCAGGCTGAGTTTTCTCATCTCATCACGGTCTTTCACAAGTTTTAGTTTGATAGCGATTTCACTCATGACAGACCCGAACGTAACAAAGGTGATATCTAATCCCTTTGCCGCTTTCTGCATCACTGTGGTTTTCCCCACCCCGGGTATCCCGGTTACGACAATCACACCCATTGTCTCCCTCACTATTCAGCTCCGAAGAATCCTCGGAGAATCGGATGCATCTCCATTGCTTGTTCTTTTGCAATCTGTTCATAGAGTTGAATCATGATACCGACAGTAAGAAGTACTCCAGTACCACTGGCATTACCGACCGTACCTATGGCATCAGCACCTGCTGCTAAAGCACCGACCGCGGCACCACCGATAACTGTCACAACAGGGATATATCGTTCGAGGACCCGTCCTAACACCCGCGGATCCCGTCTGAAACCAGGCATAACCATCCCGGAGTTCTGAATCTGTTTAGCGACATCAGTCGGTCCCATATTGGTGGTTTCAATCCAGAATTTCGCAAACAAAATGGATCCAAAAATCATTATTGCAAGGTAAATGATTGTTTTAATCGCAAACTGCCATGGCGCATGACCACCATACCCCCCACTAAGAATAGGTATCAACCAACTATTCACACCATTGAGATTTGAGAGATACCACGCTCCTCCCGCAGTCGGCATCGTAGAACCACCTGTGGTATCATACGCTCCTATCCACCATTGACCTCCAATCCCAGGTAATCCTTTGAGACCGGGATGCGTATAAAACAACAAGGCGAACATGTTAATATTTGCAAGCAAAGCAGACATTAAAATGACGGGAATGTTCGATGCGTAAATAAGCCGAATGGGGTATCGTCCTCGAGCACCACGCACTTTCGCATGTGCAAGAGGTAACTCAATTCTTGAGGATTCAGTAAATGCAACAATGAGAAATACGATAATTGTTCCTAGTACTGGTACGATTGCGTTTTGGAACCCACCATGACCTATGAAGAGGTATTGGAATCCACCATCCACCAAATCTCCTAAGGTCATTTGGGATGCCATATAATACGTCCCAGGGATTGTTCCTGCAGGCGGGTTAGAGATGCTGAGTGGTTGAGATGATTGTGTGGGTAACCAGTTGAAGAGCCCTGTGAAAATAGACTGTGAAACACCAGCGGCAATGAATAAGGAGATACCTGAACCAATCCCCCATTTAGAAATCAGTTCATCCATAAGGAAGACAAGGTATGCTCCCATGAACAATTGTAAAATAATGATTAAGTCAGCACCAAGTCTCCCTCCGGCCAATCCTATTAAACCTTCAGAGGGACTTAGATAACCATATACCTGAGGGATGGCTTCGATGAAGATCATCGCGATGACAAGAACTTTCTGGCTGCCTTGGTAGATTGCCTTATCCTCTTTCTTTGTCAAATCCAGTTTTATGATCTTTGCACCAACGAAGAGCTGAAGAATAATCGAAGCTGTAACAATAGGTCCGATACCAAGATGCATGATTGAACCAGAGGCACCAGCCATAATAGCTCGATAACTGGCAAACATGTCTAGAACAGTCCCGCTCACACCATAAATCATGATGTTGGTCAGGATGAAATAGAGTATCAGACACAGAACGGTCCAGAAGATCTTCGATCGGAAATTCACATGGACCTCTGGCTTTCGTACTGCGGGCCAGCGTTCGATAATTGGTTTTAACGCATATAACCGGCTCTTCTTCTCTTCTGCCATAGTAAAAACCCTTATTCTTCTATTTTTACTTCTCCGCCATGTTCAGAAATCTTATCAATTGCTTTCTGTGATGCGGATTTCACTTTTATTTTATATCCGTGTTCCACAAGTCCCCCGCCTAAAAGTTTGTCAAATCCTTCTTTGGAAAGATCGATTTCTTTCTTTCCATGGAACTTTTCATCCAGTTGACCGACGTTGATAATCCGGATTTCTTTGACAAGACTTAGGTCTCGTTTAAATCCATGGACACCAAAATGATCAGGCATGTATTTCAGCATGTACATATGTCTGTGTTTGTGAAGACCAGCGTTGCCTCTGCCACCCCGTAATCCTGAACCACGTCCACCTTTCTTTCCTTTCCCATGTGTCATGGATCCTCTGAATTTCTTCGTCTTTGTTCGTACCATATCTATCACGTTCTAATTTCTTCTTTGTACTTTTTAAGTCGAAAGCACATAAAGTACGGTATTATTATCTTTTCGGATATGTCGCAAACGGGAAACCGGACTGATGAATAAAGGTTTTGTGCTGTGTCTCACCAGTGTTTATCTCCCGTTTTCTATGATATTTTTAAGAGGGGCAATAGTCAAAGGGTTTTTAAAATATTCTAGTTTTTGTGTTTCTGAGGAAGCAAGTATTTACTGTTTTTATCAAGGTCGATGAAGAAGTCAGCGACCTCTATGAGTTTATGGGAGGTGGTCCTTCCAAAGGCCATGACTTCAGTCCGGCAACCAAGGCTTTTTGCATGGTCTAAGAGGTCTGAGAAATCACCATCACCGCTTATTAAAACAATCGTATCAAGTTTTGGTGCTAGACGCATCACGTCCATGGCGATGCCTACGTCCCAGTCTCCTTTCTTTGCACCACCGTAGAAGATTTGAAGGTCCTTTGATTGTACTTCAAATCCGATTTCTTCAAGCACGCTGTAGAAGGTTTGTTCATCTTTGACGTCTGCCTTGATGACATAAGCGATGGCTCGGACGAGTTGGCGGTCTGCGATTGCTTCTTTTAAGAGTGTTTTAAAATTTACTTTTTTGTTATAGAGGTTTTTTGCAGAGTAGTACATGTTTTGTACATCGACGAAAATACCGATTCTTTGGTCTTTATTTCTTCCTTGTGACATAGAAAATCACATTGTTTTTATTCATGCGTGGTACTCGGTTGGAAGTTATATTCATTTTGGTCGCAATGAGTCTTTTTTTAGGAGGTATCATTTGTGTGTCAGAATCCGTAGGAGGCTCACCTTGTAGTTCACGACTTGCTTGTAATGGAAATCAAAGATCCATTTGATTGGAAAATCATAGTCTTTTTGCAGCGTGATTTCTCCATGTAATGCGGTGACCATTTTTTCCATGAACGGAACGGTTTTTTTCAGATGGAATGAATACAGGACTGATGCGATTTCAAATCCTTTTTCGATGAATTTCCTGTCCGCTTTCAGGTTTGCTTTTTGTGCTCCAAAGGGAGGGTTCATCAGCACGGTGTCACATGTTGTTTGAACGGAGGTGATTTCTTGGGTATAAAACTCGATAGAACGTTTGTGTAATACTGCTTCTTCTTGTGCGATTGCAATGACATTTTGGTCAATGTCGTACCCCTGGACTTTTTTGGCTCCCATGAGATATGCTCCTGTCGCAAGAATCCCGGTGCCACATCCAAGGTCCACTACGATTTTATCCTGGATATCTCCGCAGCTGTACGCCGTGTAAATCATGTCTGCTGCGATGGTCGCTGGGGTCGTATATTGCTCAAGGTGCGGAACAGGGTTGGTTGGTTTTGGGAGTTGTTGGAGGATGATTTCCAACTGTCGTTGTTTCATAATGCAGGAGGGAAAAGTGGTTTGTTTACATATAGTTTTTTATCCAAAAATTTTATTTGCTCATGGTGGTTCTAGGGTGTCCTCCGGGCTCGTAGATCAGCGGAAGATCGCCCCCTTGGCATGGGGGAGGCCTCGGGTTCAAATCCCGACGAGTCCATTTTTTGTTTTTTTCTATTTATCCTCTTTTTCTTCTGGGGGATTCTATCTTTTTTTGTGGAAAATCTTGGTGAGATTAATCAAAAAAGAATATTTTAATGTATAATTTTAATATTTTTATTGAAATACAAAAAGTATAAATATGAGAGAAGCTGTTGGTGGGGTAACATATATAAAAAGGTTTTAGTCGAATGATTCGGACAAAAGTCATCAACGATTCAACCGATTTGGTCTCTATCATCAGAGCATTTGATTCCCCCACAAAAAAAGAAGTTTTTATGGAGATTTCAAAAGACTGGATACCATGCAGCATGATCCTTGACAAATTTGGTGAAGATGGGCAAGAAGCCTTGGAATTCTTTGATAAAATGAAGCTTGCAGAGACCAAATGGACCACCCCTGAGGAAGGCGTTGATGGAAAACCACAGAAGATGTACCGCTCATTCTACTCTCTTTTCAACATCAACATCTCTTGTCCTGTCAATGAGATAAGTGAGATTTTTAATGTCTCTTCTCTCAATGATAATCAATTCAAGAAACTTGAGGATGACATTCATGAGTTTATCGGGGACACGGGGACGTTTGCAAATAAGGTCTCCGAGAGATTCGGTATCTCCAACACTGCATTAAAAGCATTAGTGAAACGATCGAATAAGTTTCAATACACCGGGTTAAAGATCACTCGGACACAACCAAGTCCAGAGAGCACCTAATTTTTTTTTCACAAGCATTTTAAGTGATTGTATTATTTCAGCTGTAATGGATTTCCTTATCGTAATTCAAGCTTTCTGGATTGTTATCCCAATCTATGTGGCGAATGCTAGTGCGGTCATTGTTGGTGGAGGTACCCCGATTGATTTTGGGAAGAAATGGAGGGATGGTCGTCGGATCCTTGGTGATGGTAAAACCTGGAGGGGGCTCTTTTCGGGTACTTTTTTAGGGATGACCGCGGGTTTTGGTCTTACAGTTGCAGCCACTTATCTTTCCTCAAGTGAATATGCTTTTCTTGAATTGACTAACTTCGAAGGATTTCCCTTCATGATAGTGATTTTATTCTCTTTGTGCTTTGGGGCGTTGCTTGGGGATGTTGTGGAAAGCTTCTTTAAACGACGGATTGGAAAAGACCGAGGGCAGGATTGGATCCCCTTTGACCAGCTTGATTTTATTGTAGGGGCGCTCCTTTTTAGTTTCCTGATAAGTGAGATTCTCTCTGTGGTGAGTTTCACAGATTCCCAGTGGTTCTTCGGTTCTCTTTCCTTTTGGCATATCCTGGTTCTTTTGATTGTCACCCCGTTTATTCATATCACTGCGAACGTTCTTTTTCGAAAAATAAAAAACAAACGGGGAAAAGTTACGAAGGTCTGACGGGGCCGGTTAGAGTTTTTTTTCTCTTTTTAGTCGTTCGCCTTCCAATGATAGTGCAAGCATCGCTCGGGCGGCTCTCCAGGAGGACGGGTAGATGGGTACTCCGACTGCTTTTAGGTCTAAGACTAGGTCTTCGAATTCTTTTCCGCCGACCCAGCAACCAAGGATTGGTTTTTCATATTCGTGGTGAAGCTTCTGTTGATGAACCATTTTCAAAATAGCTCCTGCGTATTCTCGAGGTCTGGCGTACCCGGCATGAACTGATGCGACGATGATTCCGTCGATGTTCTCATCTTCAAGTAATGCTCGGGTGGAGGCCCAATATCGATAGAACCCTGCGTCTGCGACGAGATCGACAGGGTTATTTGGTTTGACGAGGCCTGGGACGATTTTTTCTATTTTCTTAAAGGTTGTCTCTGAGAGTTTCGGTACTGTCAGACCGTTTGCCTCACAGGCATCGGTGAGAAGGATCCCCAGTCCACCACCATTGGTGATGATGCCGATACGGTTCCCTTTAGCGGCTGGTTGTCCCGCAAGGGCTCGGGCCATGTCGAAGAGTTCGACAAGATCTCGGCATCGGATTCCCCCTGCTTGTTTGATGGCTGCGCTGTATAATTCGTCGCTACCTGCCATCGAGCCGGTATGGGATGCAGTGGCTCGTGCCCCTGCAGCGCTGCGGCCTGCTTTGACGACGAGGATGGGTTTGTCACAGGCTTTGATGCTGTTCATGAAGTCTCGTCCATGACGGATACCTTCGATGTAAAGCCCGATGACCTTGGTCTGGGGGTCTTGGCTGAAGTAATCGACGAGGTCATCATCATCGATATCGAGTTTGTTTCCTACGCCGATGATTTTTGACAGGCCGACGAACTCGTTATTCGCAAGATAAATCATCCCCATACCTAATGCCCCACTCTGGCTGATGAGTGCTAGGTTTCCCTGCCTGGGCATGCCAAAGACGAAGGAGACATCAAGGTTTTCTGAGGCGTTCTTGTATCCCATGGTGTTGGGTCCAAGGATTCGTATCCCGGTCCCTGCGACAAGTTTTTTTATCTGCTCTTCACCGGCATGGTTTCCAATCTCACTAAAGCCAGAGGAGATGATGATAACCCATTTGACTTTTTTTTTCACACAATCTGTGATAATCTGTGCAACGAGTGGTTCTGGAACGGCTATCATGACCAGGTCAACGGAGCCAGGTATATCGGTGAGGTTTTTGTAGCATTTTAATCCAAGGATTTCCTCTTCGTTTGGGTTCACAGGATACAGTTTGCAGGAGTAATCGGAGATGAGGATGTTTTTAAGGGACGCATGTCCGATTTTTGTTGGGTTTTTAGATGCGCCGACGACAGCAATGCTTTTTGGTTTGAAAAACGTCTCAAGGGATTGATTCATTGGTTCTTCCTCTCTTTTTGATTTCTTTTTTTCTGACATTTCGTTTTGTTTACTTAAAGATACTGGAAGATATAATATATCTTATTAAATATCTTTTTATATATATCTATTCATGATTTGGATGATCTCCGCACTCGAAGACGCTAACCGATACTCCTCCAAAGGTTCCTTATTTAACTCAATGAACCGATGACCCCATGTATAAATCCCAAGAATCATCGTCGCCTGTTCCACCTCACCAAGAATATACAACGCTGCTGCGAACGCCTCAAGCGTACTCAGTTGAGACGGCTTCCCATAATTCACAGGATTCGCTGCCAGCAAAAACGGCAATGCCCGAGGTAACATCCGACATTCCAACGACTGAAACGTCTGCTCCGCCGTCTTCCACGAACAATCCAACGCCACCAACCCATAACGACAAGAAGCGATCCGATCCTCGCAAGAAACGCTTTTCTCTGCAAACGGATCAAGGAGGATCGCATGAGACGGCAAACCTCTCGTATTTTTTTGGAGACGCGCATACCCAAACCGATGCAACTTCTTCGCCGTACACTTCCGCGGGTCATCCTGATTCGCATGATACACAATTAACGGCACCATCTTTTTCATTGCGTAATCCTCACATCAAGAACCACATGATGAATCCTAGGAGCATACGATTTGATCTTCTCAACCGTTATCAACTCGACCTGACGATCATACTCTGTAGCGACACATTCGATATGGGAAAGTGGTTGACGAGGAATATCCTCAACAGGAACCAGCTCATGATAATGGAGCACCCCAACCATATTTTTCAGACACTGCAACGCAACCGGCAAGAACTCCCACGGATCATGTAAATATCCAAGAATCACTCGAGACGCACATCCCTTAGGAGCAACCAAGCGGTTATCCCCAAAACAAGGTTCGACAAGATGACCAACCCGATTCAAAACAACATTTCTACATAAATACTCATACGCAATCGGATTGATTTCACAAGCAAACACCTTCTTCGGCTTACTGTACACCGCGATCGGAAGAGAAAAATACCCAATACCAGCAAACAAATCAACCACGATGTCATCCGGAGAAGCAACCGATGCCATCCGACGACGCTCCCCCATGTTCCCTGATGAAAACATAATCCGCTGAGGATCAATCATGAAACGAATCCCATTTTCTACATGGATTGTTTCCGTTTGAGACGACCCATACATAACCTCAACAACCGGCTCGCGAAAGACCCCTGAGATTCCCCCTAGATCATTTAAAACACTCGCTACCTCAAGCACCTCCGCGTAAACCTTTCCAACAATCTCCTTATATGCGTGCAACTCTCTAGGTAATTTCATCGTCACAACCGAGCCGATTTTCTCCCATTTGTCCGGAAGAAGGCTCAGCAACTCAGACGGAAGAAACGTCGAAGTTGTTTTTTTGATCAGCTCATAGGGTGTCTGTACCATCGTCAACTCCCAATTCGTCCAGCCCTATAAAACATCATCCCTCGAAATCCAACAACTCTATTTACTCAACACTGCATTCACCGACTGGATGGCGGAGTTATTCCCTTATTTCCCGCGACAGAATCAACAAGAAATCATGCAGGAAATCACCGATGCAATACGACGCAAACGACAGTTCATCTTTGAATCAGGCACTGGCTCAGGGAAAACCATCTGCGTCCTAGCTGCAGCACTCACCTACGCAATCGACAATCATAAAAAAATCATCTATACCACGCGGACCAATGCACAACAACAACAAGTTATCCATGAGCTCCGTGCCATACAAAAAAAATCCAATGATAACAGAATCTATGGCGTCGGGATGCAAGGACGAGGGAACATGTGTCTGCTCGCACGGGAAAACCCGGAGATTCAAAATGGAAACGCTGAGGAGCTCTCACGATTCTGTTCCTATCAAAAGAAACTCGCCGTTTCCGAGAAACGAAAAGGATGCAGCTATTATCGCAATTTCCTTGGTGAAAAAGACCGTGTCGAGGCGGTCATGGATTGGGCACAAAAACACCTCCCTACAGCAGAGGAATTTACCGAAGCATGCGAAAAACAAGCACTCTGTCCTTATGAAATCAATAAACTCATGATCCACGATGCCCTCGTTGTAGTCGTCCCCTATGTCTACATCTTTGACAAATCCATTCGTATCAAGCTCTTCGACTGGCTTTCTATCTCCGAGGATGACGTCATCCTCATCGTCGATGAAGCACACAACCTCCCAGATTACCTCAGGGAACTCTTCTCCTCAGACCTCAGCACCTGGATGCTCAACAGCTGTCTTCTGGAAGCAGACCAGTTCGGAAACCCCTCCCTAGCAGACGGCAGGATTACCGTGACTGCTTTTTGTAAAGAACTCCTCGACATCATCACCGTCCTGCGTGATACCTACGTCTATGGGATGCTAGAGGGAGGCATCCGAAGCATCAACCCAGAGAAAAACGATGCACTCATCCCTTCCCATGAACTTGAAATCGAAATCCTCTCCCGTCTAAAAACAACCAGCAAAACACTCCGTGATATCATCAGTGACCTTTTCGCATACGGAGAAAAAATCCAGGAGTATAAACAAAAAGACGGAAAACTCCCCCGCTCCTATCTCCATAACCTGGGTGTATTCCTCAGTTTCTGGACAAGCATCGAGATGGACCAGTACATTAAACTCATTGTAGATGCCGGACAAGGCAAAAACCCGCGGGTGGAAGCGTACTGTCTAGACCCATCAATCGGTACAAGCATCCTCACAGAACTCCACTGCAGCATCCATATGTCCGGAACACTCGAACCTTTGGATGAATACCGAGATTCCCTCGGGCTTCCCCTAGAGACACGCATGGC
Organism: Thermoplasmatota archaeon; assembly: GCA_025457885.1. GTDB lineage: Archaea > Thermoplasmatota > E2 > DHVEG-1 > DHVEG-1 > SM1-50. The sequence goes on from JALOTN010000025.1 coordinate 24,235, forward strand.
GATCTATCCCTCACCATTCCCCCCAGAGAATCGCAAAATCTTTTTTGTCCGCGATGTCACCACCCAATATCAGGAACTCACCAAAGACAAAACCATCATCCCACAAATGTGGAAATACGTCAGCGACATCTGCAACCGATTTGACAAAAACACCATGGTCTCATTCCCAAGTTATAACACCTTAGCGATGTTTCAAAGAAACGGATATTTTGCCGAAATCCAACGCTGCCTCTACATCGAAGAACAACACATGTCACAATCAGACCTCATGGATCTAGTCAGCGACTTTAAATCCTGCGGAGATGGCAGTGGAAACAGCGCAGCTCTTTTTACGGTCATGGGCGGACGTATCAGCGAAGGCATGGATTTCCCCGCAGAACAGCTCGAGATAGCAGTGATTGTTGGAATCCCCTATCCAAAACCAACAGCACGACAACGAGGCTTGCAGAACTACTACGATCAAAAGTTCAACAAAGGCTGGGAATACACCGCCCAAGCACCAGCAGCACGCAAAATGCTACAAGCAATCGGTCGTTTAATCCGCAATGAGAACGACCGAGGTGTCGCAGTCATCCTTGATAAACGAGCACCTCGATTCCATCAATACATCAAAGAAATGCAGGAATCAAAAGACCTCATCAAAGATATCAATCGATTTATGAATCCACAAAAAAAATCAAATTTGTAGGAATTTCTTTAAAACAAAACAATATTCAGGATGCGAATGGATCAAAGATTCGATGGGTGAGGTGAGTATCAAGTGGAACTAAAAAGACCAGCAACGCTGATACTAGAAGATGGGTCTATTTTTCCTGGATTTTCCTTTGGCTCACGTTCTTCTGCGAGTGGAGAAGTGGTGTTTAACACAGGAATGGTAGGCTACCCAGAAACCCTCACAGATCCTTCCTATAAAGGACAAATCATCACCATGACCTATCCTCTGATTGGAAACTATGGAATTCCAGGAAATGAAAGAGAAAACTCTCTTTTACGATACTTTGAATCCGAAAAAATACAAATCGAAGGGCTCGTCATCTCAGATTACTCAGAAAAATACCATCATTGGAACGCGAAGAAATCATTGTCAGACTGGCTGCAAGAAAACAACACACCAGGCATCTATGGAGTGGACACCAGGGCTCTTACAAAGAAATTACGGACAAAAGGAACACTGTTAGGAAAAATACTCCATTCTCATCAAAAAAAATCCTTTCAAGATCCAAACAAGGAAAACCTCACAGCAACCGTTAGTATCAACGAACCAATAACCTACGAAAAGGGAAAGCAAGTCATCCTGCTTGTCGACTGCGGGACAAAAAACAACCTGATTCAAGCATTCTTAAGGAGGAACTTCACCGTGAAACGCGTCCCCTGGGATTACGATTTCACGACAGAAGACGTCGATGGCATCGTCCTATCAAATGGACCAGGGGATCCAAAAAAATGTAAAAAAACCATAACCCATGTGGCTAAGGCGTTAGAAACAAACATACCAATTCTTGGAATTTGTCTAGGTTCCCAGATTCTTGCCTTAGCTGCTGGTGCGAACACCTACAAGCTCAAATACGGCCATCGAAGCCAGAACCAACCCTGCATGGAGGTCGGCACCAACCGATGTTACATCACCCCACAAAATCATGGTTATGCTGTAGATGCAGACACCCTCCCACAAGACTGGCGAGAATGGTTCTACAACGGCAATGACCAGACCAATGAAGGAATCAAACATATCTCCAAACCATTTTTCGGGGCACAATTTCACCCCGAGGCATCCCCTGGTCCAGATGACACAGAATTTTTATTCGACATGTTTGTGAGAGCGATGAAATGATCAATCAAAAGAAACCACGATGGAAAAAAATACTCCTCCTAGGCTCAGGGGCGATCCGCATCGGTCAAGCCGGGGAGTTCGATTACTCTGGTAGCCAAGCAATCAAAGCGATTAAAGATGAAGGAATAAAAACAATCCTGATAAATCCAAACATTGCGACAATCCAGACCTCAGATTATCTAGCTGATAAAGTCTATTTTTTACCAGTGACAGCTACGTTTGTAGAAAAAGTAATAGCAAAGGAACGACCCGACGGCATCCTCCTTGGATTCGGAGGACAAACAGCACTCAATGTCGGTTTACAGCTTGCACAACAAGGTGTCTTAAAAAAACACAATGTGGAAGTTCTTGGAACCCCGATCCACGCAATACAAGAAACCGAGGACCGAGAAGCATTCATAAAGAAAATAAAAGAAATCAACCTCAAAATACCCGGTAGTAAAGCAGTACACACCATTGAGGATGCGATTCAAGTCGCAGAAGAAATAGGCTACCCGGTCATGTGCAGAATCGCCTATGCACTCGGCGGTCTTGGCTCAGGTATGGCGGCAAACAAAAAAGAACTCATTGAACTCGTCAAAAAAGCTTTCTCCTACACAAACCAAATCCTCATTGAGGAATATTTAGGGGGATGGAAAGAACTCGAATACGAAGTTGTACGGGATCGTTACGATAATTGTATCGTGGTCTGCTCCATGGAAAATATCGACCCCATGGGGATTCATACCGGGGAAAGCATTGTGACCGCTCCTGTACAAACCCTGTCCGCATCAGAGAATTTCATGCTACGAGCCCTCTCCATAAAAGTCATCAGACATCTCGGGATCATTGGTGAATGCAACATCCAATTCGCCCTAGATCCTCATTCTGAAGATTACCGAATCATCGAAGTCAACGCCCGACTGAGTCGAAGCTCCGCCCTTGCATCAAAAGCAACCGGGTATCCTCTCGCGTTAATCGCCGCAAAACTCAGCCTAGGATATGGTCTCCCACAGATACAGAACATGATTACCGGTGAAACCTCCGCATGCTTTGAACCAGCACTTGATTATGTAGTGGTGAAATTTCCACGATGGGACCTGCAAAAATTCAGACAAGTAAGCATCCGCCTGAGCTCCGAAATGAAATCTGTTGGGGAAGTCATGGGGATAGGCAGAAACTTTGAGGAAGCATTACAAAAAGCAATACGAATGCTAGATGTAGGAATCCCTGGTCTCACTGGCTACACTATGATATTTCCCAATCTAGAAACCGAGCTACGAGAGCCATCTGATAAACGCATGTTTGCAATCACTGAAGCCTTGAAACAGGGATATAGCCTTGAGAAAATCGCGGAGATAACCAAAGTAAATCTCTGGTTTTTATCAAAGATACAAAACATCATTGAAATCGAATCACAACTTAAGAACCATAGTCTAACGACCTTACCAACAGCATTATTCAAAGAAGCCAAACAAAAGGGTTTTTCTGACAACCAAATCGCCATCTGTTTAAAAACAAATGAGACTGAGGTACGGAACCGTCGGAAAAAATTACACATCATACCTCATATAAAACAAATTGACACGCTCGCAGCTGAATATCCTGCGAAAACCAATTATTTGTACCTAACCTATAATGCCACCACAGATGATATTGAGACAACGGAGAAACATCAAGTGGTCGTTCTAGGGGGCGGAGCATACCGTATAGGCTCATCGGTGGAGTTTGATTGGTGCTGCGTCAATACCGTCTCAACCCTACGGAAATTACACTATCATACCATCATGATTAATTGCAACCCAGAAACGGTGAGTACTGATTATGATATTTGCGATAAACTCTATTTTGAGGAATTAACCCTTGAACGAGTGCTGGATATCTACGAAAAGGAACGCCCAAAAGGAATCATCATTTCCATGGGTGGCCAAATTCCAAACAACCTCGCGCTCCCTTTATCGGAAGCGGGAGTCCCAATACTGGGGACATCCCCACAGCATATCGACATAGCTGAGGACAGAAATAAATTTTCAGCATTATTAGATACGCTGAACGTAGATCAACCACAATGGAAAGAACTGACCAGCCTTGAATCAGCAGAGAAATTTGCCACCACCGTTGGTTACCCTGTATTAGTGCGACCCAGTTATGTCCTCAGCGGAGCGGCGATGAGCATTGCTTTAAGCAATACTGAACTGCGTAAATACCTCAAGAAAGCTTCAGAAATTAGTACAAAATACCCCGTCGTCATCAGTAAATTCATTACTGGTGCAAAAGAAATAGAGATTGACGCGGTTGCGGACCATGGGAAACTGTACTGTTACGCCATCTCAGAACATGTTGAAAACGCTGGAGTACACTCCGGTGATGCAACAATAGTGCTTCCACCACAACGTACCTACCTTGAAACAATGCGACGAGTAAAAACCATAACGAAAAACATCGCAGCCTCATTACAGATAACAGGACCATTCAACATCCAGTTCATCGCAAAGGACAATGATGTAAAAGTCATCGAATGTAATCTGCGTGCATCACGAAGTTTCCCGTTTGTATCCAAGGTTTTTAAGATTAATTTTATCGACCTTGCCACAAAAATAATCATGGGGAAGCAAGTCCCCCGAATCGATCGTTCAGCATTTGACTTGGATTATGTTGGAGTCAAAGCATCACAATTTTCCTTCACCAGATTGAAAGGATCAGATCCTATCCTGGGGGTCGAAATGGTATCAACAGGGGAGGTTGCCTGCCTTGGTGATGATTTCAATGAAGCATTCCTAAAAAGTCTTCTCTCTGTCGAGTTCACGATTCCAAAAAAGACAATCCTCCTTTCCACCGGCCCCGTGGATAGCAAAGCAGATTTCTTATCCAGCACAAAAATGTTACAGACAATGGGATATCGTTTTTATGCAACCAGAGGAACTGCGGATTTTATGAAGGAGAACGGTATCATCGCAGAAATCCTGTGTTGGCCTTCTGAGGAAAAAGAACCTAATACCCTTACGTATATCTCTGAAGGAAAAATCGATTTGGTAATAAATATCCCGAAAAACATCGAACGAGAGGAGCTCGATAATGATTATCTCATCCGCCGAAAAGCAGTTGATTTCAATATACCCTTGATTACGAACCTACAGCATGCAAAACGTTTTGTTGAAGCACTCTCCCGGACGACCCCTGAGGATCTTAAGATAAAAAGCTGGAATGAGTATGTTTAAGACCCATCGGTTTCTCTTGGGAGAAGGTCGGGGATTCCCTCGGTGATGGGATAAGTAATCTTACACTGAGCACAGCTAAACGCACCAGTAACTATCTCACCATTTTCCTCTTTTTCAACAGAGAGAGTAAGAGTTCCTTTACAGGACGGACAGCAAAGGATTTTTATAATTTCCCTTTTCATAGGACTTCCCTTAATTAATAATCTCCTAAAAAGATTGCTCTTTTTTTGCCTGCGTCTGAATCATATACCATCGTCCAGTCCTCATCGGTGAGTTTCTTAGCATCTTCAATCATCTGCAGGTAATTCTTCACTTGTGAGTCCATCAGGTCCGCTTGATGCAAGACACAAGCTTCCAAGAGTTTCGGGATCTTTGGAGAGCCCCATTCATATTTCCCATGATGACTCAAAATAAGGTGGATAAGCTGGAATTCTAAATCGGTTGGGAACTCCTCACCATCGTCTCTAAGTTTCTGGATTTTTTCCCGGATCCACTGCTCTCCGATTACGATATGACCAATAAAGTTCCCTTCATAGCTGACATCGATTGAAGCCGCATACGTGTATTCCTTGAGCTTCCCGATATCATGCAGGAGCGCTCCAGTCAGGAGAAGGTCTTTGTTGATGGAGGGATACATTTCCATGATATTTTGGCAGAGCCGGACGACACCAACAGTGTGCTCGAGGTTACCTCCGACGTAGTTATGGTGTCGTGAAATCGCAGAGGGAGAATGCTGATACATATGGACAAACTCGAGGTCATCGAAAAAAGCGGAAAGCAGGAGTTTCAAAGATTTGTTTTGGGTATTCTTCAGAATTTTTTTGATAGTTTCATATAACTCCTGGATACGTTCTTCCGGTAATGAAGGGAGAAAATCAGTCACGTCGTATTCATTCGGAGCACATTTTCGAACACCCCCTGAGGTTTCGTTCACCGAGATTTGTAATCGATCCTCATAGGTTTCCACCATACCGGTTCGGACTTGGACAACATCCCCCGTGTTGAAACTTTCATAGAGTCGTTTCACCCGGTCTTTATTGTCGCCACCCCAGTATTTCACACTGATTTCCCCTGTTTTATCGGTGGCGATAAACTCAAAAAACATGCCTCGTTTGTACGGTCGTTGTGCTTTTTTTAGTTTTACAGCGAAAAAATCGTTAACGGCGTCTCCTTCTCTTAGGTTTTCGATGTATTGTTCTTTCTTGCGTTTTCCTGTATCGGTTTTAATAATCGTCTGTTCTTCTTTTTTCTTGTCGTATTGGTAGATATCCACCATTATGGTAACCTCCCATGACTTCTTCCTTGATGCCGATTAGAGTTTATAGGTTTTTCCCTCTTTGACCCTGATAGTCTTACCCGGGAGTGATTTGAAGAGTTGTGGGTGTTCTGTATGGATTGGGTAGAGTTTCTTTGGGTGAATTGTTCTAATGAGTTCCTTGAGGTCATCACCATTGATGTGTCCTGAGCAGTGGGATTGGAAGAACTCGATATGAAAATGTCTGAGCCAGTTTTTCATCCGATCATAGGAAAGTTCCATTTCCTCGTTGAACGGCTCGGAGAGTGAATGGATGTACAACCCGTTATTTGGTTTAAGGTCGATAAGGTCAGAGAAATACCAGAAGTTCAGGACAATCATGTATTTTGAAGGATTTTTTGTAATATCTTCAGCGGTAAGGATGTTAGGGTACTGTAATCGTTTTTTGATATAGGTGTCGGTATAATCCTCATTGATATAGGTCCCAGTCAGTCGTTTTGGTTTGAGCAGTGCAATGTGTGAATCGGTAATTAGGGGGACATGGAGTTTTTTATCTAACGAGTATTGTTCAAGAAAGCAAGCATGTTTGAAGTTTATGACAAGGGTTTTTCCCAGGTCTTTTGCGATTTCGTAGAACGTAGTGAAGCGATCAACGTCCTTGAAATTAAAATCCACCAGTGAAAGAGTTTTGTTTTGTTGTATCTTTTTTTTTGAGTCGTGGTAGATTTTTTTTTCTGATTCGTTTGTCTTTTTCTTGTTGATTCGTGTTCCTTCGGTGATCATCGCGATTGGTTGTGCTTGCTCGGCTGCTGTGATGAAATCATCGGTCATGTTTGCATGTAATCCATGCATGCGTAGATCTCCTGTGTAAATAAGAGGTCCTTCAGAGGTATATATGAGGAATGCGTAGGCTCCTGGGAGTGAATGGTCCACATGGATTGGTTCTATTTCTATGGAGTCTATGTGAAATTTTTTTCCTGTTGTAAAGGTATGGAATTTCCGCATCACCGGTGGTATTTTATATCCACTTCGGTACAGGGGTCTGATTCGATAATCGATGATTTCGTTTTCTAAGTCTCGTGTGGTTTGTTCTGTAACGGCATTGATGATCCTCTTACAGGTTTCACCGCAGTAAATCGGGATATCTTTATGGAGGAACGAGATGTAATTTGCATGGTCAGCATGGGCATGGGACAGGAGGACTGCGGAGACCATGGGTTTTACGGATTTTTTCCCCTGATGCTCTAGAAGATCGGATCGGTAGATACCTGGGATGTCCGGGATAAGTCCCATTTCAAGAAAGTCTCCAATCCCATTGGCTGTCCGTGGGTTGAGGAATTCCTCGAAATATTTTCCTCTTCGTTTGAAACTCATGCCAAAATCAAGAAAGATTTTGGTCCCATGGTCATCGAGGAGTATTTTGTTTCCCCCGATTTCATTAACACCACCATAGAACGTTATTGTGACCATTTCTGCTCCCCAATTATGGATTCAGCAATACAGAGTAATATACATAAATATTTGTGCAAAGAGCTGGAAAAGAAGGAAAAAAGGGGGATTTATTCGATGCTTACTTTATATCCACCTTGATCTTTTCTTTTGTCTTTTTTGTCAAGAACGATGTCAAGGATACCATTTTTGTAGGTTGCTTTTGTTGATTTTGTTTTGACGTTACAGGGAAGGTCGATACGTTTATGGTATTTTCTTTTAGGTGAGTCCACCTTGATTTCCAGGCTATCTTCGGTCGCGATGAGGTTGATGTCCTCTTTTTCGACCCCTGGAATTTCAACAGTAATGGCCACATCGTTTTCTCCTTCGATGATATCGGTGAGCGGTTCGATTTCATCAGAGATTGTTGGGACTCCTTCTGGGGATCGTACCGATCGGTTCCCGAAGTCCTCTATTTGGGGTTTACCGTCAGGTCCAAACTCGATTTTATAGCCATGTACGATGGGTTTGCCTGGTTGAGCGTTGGTAAACATTTTCATCATTTCTTCCGTCATTTTTTTGATATCGTCCATGATTTTGTTGTTATTGAAGATATCTCGTATCTTGTCATCGTTGAAAATATCCCGGAAGATATCATCGTCTCCGCGGAAGGGATCATGTGGGTTTTTCTTTTTTTCGTGGTTTTCGTCGTCAAAAGGATCCATAAGGTCACTACCCCCTTTTTTCTTCTTTTCGATATACTACTTAGAAGAACTCCTATTTATATGTTTCGCCTGAATAATCAAGTTCCCGTTGGACTTCCTCCAGGAGAAGTCTGGCTCTTTTACTGAGTTTCTTTGGTGTAGTTACTTGAATGAGGACGTATAAGTCTCCGTATCCTAATCCTTGTATCCGGGGCATCCCACTGCCTTTGAGTTTAAAAAGGGTGCTGTTTTCGGTTCCTTCTGGGATTTTTAGTTTTTCTTTTCCTTGTAAGCTATCGACTTGGATGATTGTTCCTAAAGCGGCCTGGGGAAATGTAATAGTGTATTTCCGGTAGAGATCTGTTCCTCGTCGTTCGAAGATCGGGTGTTGCTTCATATGGATGACGACGTAGAGGTCACCACTTTGGGTGGCGCCCTGGGGGTGTTCTCCTTGACCTGCGAGTCGAAGATGTGCTCCCTCATCGATTCCTTTGGGGATATGCACCTCGATTTTCCGGGTTTTCTGGGTACTTCCCCGGCCTCGACAGCTGGGACACGGGTTCTCGATGGTGGTTCCTTGGCCATGGCATTTCGAGCATTCACTGATCTGGGTGAACATTCCAAACGCGGTCCGTCGGGAGACTTGCATCTGCCCCGTCCCTCCACAGGTGGGGCATCGTTTCGGGCTGCTCCCGGGTCGTGCCCCAGTTCCTTTGCAGGTCTCACAGAGCTCGGTTCGAGGCACCTCTAGTTCCCTGTCGACTCCTTTATAGGCATCCTCAAGACTGATTTGAATGTCATATCGGATGTCGCTTCCTCTCGTCGCCCGAGGACGATTCGTGTATCCACCTCGTCGTCCAAAGAATTGTTCGAAGATGTCGTTAAAATCAAACCCCATGCCTCTGAAAATGTCCCCAAAATCGGTCGTTCTGAAGATATCTTCCGTAGAATATTGTTGATCGATCCCTGCATGCCCATATTGGTCGTACATCTTGCGTTTCTCATCGTCATACAAGACTGCGTACGCCTCGGAGATTTCCTTGAATTTCTCCTCTGCTCCTTTCTCCTTGTTTTTATCAGGATGGTATTTCAAGGCAAGCTTCCGGTAGGCTTTCTTGATGTCATCTTTTGTCGCAGAATGGTCAATACCAAGGATGTCGTAGTAATCTTTCTTTTCCATAGGACTAGCGAGTATACATTTAGAAGGGGTATTTCTTTTTTATTATTCTTCCTCGTATGGTTCTTCAGAGGAGCACTCGGACGAGCTGTAGCAGCAGGTCTCCAAGGAAAAATGAGACAAGGAAACCTATCAGCAGGGGTATCATGAAGGGGATTTTTGGGGTCACCCAGATTTCAGTGATCCCTACTTTTTCAAATTCAGCAAGCTCCTCATCGATATCGAAGTTCTTGGGCATGTACATGAGTCTGCGTTTCCCATCTTTTATTTTTTCAAGGGGCCAGACGAATTTTTGTTTGGCTTTTTCTACCGTGATGACATACCCAAGGAGACTATGCGGGAATTTTACATTGCGTTTTCCAATATTATAGACCAACAAACTTAACGGGATGAGAAGGAAAAGGATGGTTGCGTTCGCAAAGATAATCCAGGAGCCTGGCATGAAGGATTTCCAGAGTGGGAGCTGCTCCCCTAGCATGGTTGGTTGAATAGGGACAAGAATCGCAAGAGCCATAAGTGCCTTGGCATCCGCACCACCAAAAAGCAGCCTCATCTGAAAGAACAGGTACATCAGTGCAATCATGATTGGGATAAAGACGAGATACCAAATATTTGGAAATCCACCATCAAGGTACTGGATAAGCAAAAGCACGGCTCCGATGATTGCCATGATGATCCAAAGTTTGTTTGCTGCCCGGCGTGTCTTCACATCGGTATAGGAGGCATAGGTGAGAAGAATAGCTCCCGTAATTAATCTGATAAGGTTCAAGACTGTAACATCCACCATCATAAAAATTGGTAACAGAAAAGACCATATTAAGCTAATCGCTTTCACCCCCGTTCATGAAAAAAGGTTTGCGGTATGTTTGAGGATTTGAAAGGCTCAGGTCTGTTGATTCATCATTGGGACACCGATGGGATATGCTCCGCACG
>JALOTN010000072.1 GCA_025457885.1 Thermoplasmatota archaeon
TCCGCAGCAGCCCCCGATGCACCACCACTTTGATCGCATGCCCATACGATTTATGACAACTAGGGCAGAGAAACTGCACCGTCTCCACCGACGGGGTGACCCGGGGTTTTGCAAAATGATGAAACTCCCCCTGAACTCTTGTCAGGTGCTCCCCACAGCTCTCACAGCGACCATCTGCCCGCTCATAGACCCCTACTTTAACCGACGGTGAAATCGGTTTGTTCCCCTCCATCCCACTGTTTAATGGGACCTTTTCCCGTACCATACCTACCATCCTCGCTTATGTCTTTTTTTTCCTGGTGGACCATGACTGAACTTTCGAAGCGATTTCTTCTTTAAAAAGATATCCGTGATCGTGTATCTGTTCTTCATCGGACATCTTGTATTATTTATAAGATCAGACAATCGATTATTTATATAAGAATAATAATATACAATATAAGTTGATATATATGGATATCGTCTACAAAGAGACTCTCTACAGCAGACCACCCATTAAAATCCCACACCTAGTAAAAACAAAAAAACAAAAAACCGGACGTTACGAAATCTTCAAAGACAAAGCAGGAGAATACCGCTTCCGACTCAAAGCACCAAACGGAGAAATCATCGCCGTCAGCGAAGGCTACAAAGAAAAAAAATCCTGCATCCATGGCATCGAAAGTGTCAGACGAAACGCCACAAGCATCATCATCGACGAACTCACCTTATAAAATAAAAAAAAACAGTTTTCCTTTTTTCAAAAAAAACCTTATTGTACAGAGGGATTAAACACGCCATAGACAAGAAAATGATCACTCTGACTGGCAACCACCTCATCCATGATACCGACAGTGACAAAATTATTCTGTGCAGCCGTATTGATGATGATCCGATCATACGCATGATTACTTAGTGCCACGGTCGTATCCATGGAACTCGTAATCACCCACGCCCACCCCAGAAAATGATGCACCATCCCCTCAAAATAATTCTGCCCATCCGCATTCAGATCACCAATCACGATCGTATCCTGAGACGGAGACCCAATTAAGGTCTCAAGATTCGACAGTTCCTCGGCTACATTATCCACCTTCACATGGATCGTCCACAGCCTAAACGTCCAGTTCCCCACCTGGAACGTCGCCTCCAACGGGGGACGTTCAAAAAACTCCTGTTTTTCAGTTGTCCAGTCATAGGTCTCCAACAATTCCACGTTCCGATTATAGAAGAGCGCATACTGCTCCTTACTACTCCCCTGCCCCGCAGGAGTACTCATCACATACCGATAGGTTGGTAATCTCTCAGCCAGGGACACGATCGCTTGTGAGGAAGGATCCGAAATCTCCTGGATGACACACACATCATACGCACTAATCTTTCCTGCATAATACTCCAACAAAGACTCATTGTCTGCTTTCGAGCGACCAAAATTCTGCAGATTCCACGAAGCAACAGAGACCGAATCAACATCATTCCCATCAAGAGGATTCGTACTATCAGAAAAAAGACCATACAGGAGATACACTGCGAAAAAACCCAACAGGACTATGCAGAGAACAAACACCACCAGGAGGAGCACCGCCGCATTCCGCCTCATACGACTCAATAACGATCTTTTCCTTAAGAAATCTCTCCAAAATTCATTCGTATTCGAGATGTCTTGAGGGAGGGAGCTGTAGAATTATTATAAATAATAAAGGGAAATAATACAAAGAAATCCTACACACTACCCTTGCTGTTTTTTTTCCTTCCTCCTCTCAAAGACTGTTCAAGCTACGATTCCTTGAACCCTGTTATGATTCCTTATTTCACCAACGAGAAGATGACGAACTGTGTTCCTGTCGCCGTCTGTTCTTCGTCCGCTACTTTTGCGACAATGGAAATCGCGCCGAACCCAAGCAACATCCCTGTTTTTACGGTCACCGTGTCACCTAAGGGAATGTCGATGGTTCCATTCACAGTTTTATTGATCATCCCGAGGATGCCTCCTTCCATGTGAATCTGCCATGGGACTCCATTGACAGGTACCATCCCGTTGTTTGTGATCTTCAGATTAATTCCGAGTCCCCCATTGATGCTGAACGTCAGATTAGTTTTTACAAACACGTAGACTGACCCGGAATTTGGACCTTGGCCATAAGTAGCCCAAACTGCTCCGAAAAAAGCGGTATCACCGTTGAGACAAAGAGGTCCGCTAAAATAGTCAAACCTTATTCCATCTGAAGCAATCAGACGTTGTTTTTCTGTCCAGGTGGTTCCAGTACGCGTGAACACATATGCGGCACCTCGAGCATCTATGTTTCCTTCTTCTTCATTTGGTGCTGCGATGAGAGCTGTATCTCCTTCGAGAGAAACAGAATTACCGAACCAGTCATATTTTGTGCCGTTTGATTGAAGCAGCTTTGCCTCTTGGACCCATGTAGAACCCGTGCGGGTGAATACGAACACCGACCCAGAATAATCTCCTTGTTCACAGTCGTTCACTGCACCAACGATGGCAGTGTCATCATCTAAGGCGACATCAATGCCAAATGTGTCGCCAGGTAACGTGTCTGATCCGACCAATTTTGCCTGTTGTGTCCACGTGGTGCCGGTACGGGTGAACACATAGGCGGCACCAGGAGTTACTGTGTCGTTCCACCAATCATACGTTGAGATGAGTGCGGTATCACCATCGAGGTCGATGGAATAACCGAACCATTCTCCTGCTGCAGCATCCGTTGGGTAGAATTTTGCTTGTTGAGCCCAAGTGGTGCCCGTACGGGTGAATACGTATGCAGCTCCGGCATCGACTCCCATGTCATCATCCCAAAGCGCTCCGATGATAGCAGTGTCACCATCAAGAGCAGGATCAGCAAAAAGATCTAATGGATCGCCGTCTGGTGGAGTAAGTATTTGTTGCTCTGTCCAGTTAGTACCCGAACGAGTGAATACGTAGACTGCTCCGGGATCATCCTGAGAGAGTTCATCGCTTGCTCCGATAAGAGCCGTGTCCCCTTGGAGAGCAACACGAACACCAAAACAATCATTCACACCAGGATCTGAGGGAGTGAGTTTTTGTTGTTGTATCCAGGTAGCACCATCGCAGCTCCAAACACGTGTGAACACGTAAACAGATCCATTCAAATTATCATCACCTGGTGCTGCGATGAGAGCAGTGTCACCATCAAGAGCAATATCACCACCAAAAAAGTCTATTGCTCCATCTGGGATTGTGATCTTCTGTGCTTCAATCCAGTCCCCATTCCCCATATATGAGAGAGGATGATTTGGGACATTTACATCAATCAGATTATTGGTAAAAGAATCACTCTTTGACAACGTGCTCAGTGCTATTCTTCCAATAAAAGGATGATCACTCCCTTGTGTGTCTATCGCATCATTCGTTACCGATATGACTAGGGGAACCGAAGTTGCTATCACCAGCATACAAACTAATATTCCAACGATTTTGTTTTTCATGATTTTCCTTTCCTCCTTTTATTAATAAAGAATAGGGGAGAAAAATCCCCTATTACGATACCATTGAAAAGATGAGAAGCTGAGTCCCTTCCGCTGTTTGTTCTTCATCAGCTATTTTTACCGTAATAGTAATAGGACCGAGCCCAAGTAGCAACCCAGTCTGGACAGTCACTGAGTCTCCAGCGGGGACGTCGATGGTTCCATCTATTGTTTTGTTGATCATCCCAAGAATTCCACCTTCCACATGGATCTGCCATGAAATATCACTGAAATTTGCTGTTCCATTGTTATTAATAACGGTTTTAACTCCAAGACCACCTTTAATTTCGATACTAATGTCTGATTCTGGTACCGCAGCAAGCGCTTTCTGTGCATTGAGTCTCCCGGTTCCGATGTATTCTGTTGAATTATACGGATCTACATTTTCACAAAGAAACTCTTTCACTTGCTTCGGGGTTAACCAACAATTTTTCGATAAAATGAGAGCTGCAGTACCAGCAACCATCGGGGATGAATAAGATGTCCCCCCAGTGGACCAAGCATAGTTTTGTGTAAAACCATAGTCATTCCAAATAACATGATACGAAGGCATCGTTGAATATATGGCATTACCTGGTGCAGCGATATCCACCCAATCACCATAGTTACTTCCCCATTCAGAAATATTCCATTCCTCTGGTGAACACCGACTATCATTCTGATTTGTCATTGCTACTGCAGTAACATTTACAAAGGCGGCTGGATACAATTTAGTCGTTTTATTATCATTTCCTGCTGCGGCACATAGGAATACACCTTTCCCATATGCATAATTTACCGCATCCTCTAAGATTTGATATGGACTATACCATCCAAAACTCATACTGCAAACATCGGCACCATTATTCGCAGCATATCTTATTCCCATTGATGCCATCGCTAGAGTAGTACCCCAATATTCATTGGCTATTCGTACAGGCATAATAGTACAATCCCGAGCAACTCCTGCAATCCCAATACCGTTATTTGTAATTGCACCTGCAATACCAGCACACATAGTCCCATGGCCATGACCATCGGTTATATTGCTGTTATTAGCCCAAAAATTCCAACCTCTGACATCATCTATATACATATTGCCGTCATCATCAATACCATTCCCCGGGATTTCATCGATATTAGACCAAATTTTAGAAGCAAACTCAGGATGTGTATAATCAATTCCAGAATCGATAATAGCAATCACAACATTTGAATTTCCAATTTCAATGTCCCATGCTTCAGGTGCATCAATATCTGCGTCTGGAGTACCAAATAAATGATAATAAGAATCATTGTAAAAGACTTGACCAGTATTGTGCATATACCACTGACAACTGAAATTAAGATCATTGGGTATACCACAAGGGAAGCCAATTCCATTAGGTTCAGCATATAAAACTTCAGGATACGACGAATATTCATCTATAAGAGAGAGAATATCAGATTCTAAGGGCACATGAAGAAGATAGATGTTATCCAGGATTGTGCCTTCAGCTTTTAGAAATATCTTTTCAATAGATGAGACATGATATTTTTCATTCAATGTCATAAGGGGGCTTCTTAAGAACGTTATGTCTTTTTTCAGTTTCACGATGAACTCCCCAGGGACAAACTCTTTCGTTAGTTTGTCATTGGAAGAGGTTATGTTGTTCATGATTCCTGCTACCGGATATACAATAGCGATTATCAACAGCATACAGCTACTTAGTCCTACGATTTTCTTTATCATATTTTTTCCTTTCCTCCTTTCCCTTCCATTTTTTTTTAAATTTTTTTTTTTATCGTTGCATGTCTTGAGAGGGGAGTGGCAGATGTTTGGAAGTATACCTATTCAAAGGGGATAAATATGAAGAAAAAATTTTTCTGCCAGCATCCATTCCTCCGTTCAGGTTGTCTTTCCTCCCTCTCAAAGACTCTGATGTTCAAGGCAGTAACGACTTGAACTCTCAATCACATACATTTTTGTTTGTTTCCTTTTTGCCTCCCTTTGCGATACAATGTGTGTATACAGGTAATAGAAAAAACAAGTATATAAATCCAATATAAGTTAAAATATGAAAACATTTGTTTCGAAAAATATCTCTAAAATGAGATTTTCAATTTGCTATATGTTACCAAACATCATAACAAGTGGGAGACACACTAATTTTCTTATATCAGATGAACTCCTTCATCTTCTCTAAATCCGGGTTCACGATATAATTCTCCCGTGTCGTGAATAACACCTGGCTGATATGGATCGATTGTTTCTCCGCATATTTCTGCATGATTGCCTCAGCAAACTTCTTCGCCTGAAGAATATCCTTCGCTGTGAAAATCATTACCCAATCATACTCCCCATGAATACGATACGAGGTCACCATGGTAATCCCCAGATCTTTTTTTATGGGAGCTAGAAGATCGCCAACGATCTCCTCCCGTGCTTGGGAATCATGATGAAACTCTGTTCGCTTGATAAATAAAATGAACTTCTGAAGATGCTGCTTCTCCGCATCAACCACCGCAGAATACCCCCAAATCATCTGACGTGCCTCCAGCTGCTTGATTAACCGCCATGCTTTCTGCCGTGAAAACCCGCACTTCTTAGCGATCCGATCGATGTTCTGTTTTGAATTCTTCATCAGTTCATCAAGAATCTTCTGTTCATCCTGATCCAATTGAGCATTCGCAGTTTTTGCCATACCCTTCCACGCCCTATCGATTAATGTTAGGCTTTTCCGCCTTAAAAATCTATCTTTATGAAACATTCTTCACAAAAAAATGGTATAAGAGCATCTTATATGCAAGGAAATCTCATCGTGGTAGGATACTTGCTCCACCCCAATAAATGGAGGAGAACCGAAGGAACCATTGGCGTTGAACCGTCATCTCAGAGGAATATACTAACGGGCTGAAGGCAGAATTGCCTGCAGCGTCATAAGCAAGACCCTGTGAGTTGTTCGTCGGCTTCCCATCAAACAGACACTCAAACGGCGGCTCACCATCCTCACCAATCAGGATATCATCCACATAGAACTCTACCAGTGTCACCCCACTGGTCGCATCCACGACTGTCGCGCTACATAACCATTCATCCTGCATGAAGTTCAACGATGTAAACGTATAACTCAAGAAGACAGGTGCAGTCGTATCCATCTTAAAACTCACATTGCGTGTTTGTTCTATGTTTGGTGGGTCGCACTTGTCGACGGAGTAGAAATTAACGATATGTTCTGCACTATCCGTATCAACAATAATAGGAACGGTATATTCTGTCCAGACACCGTCATCAATCTTGAACATTGTATAATCGACACCAGATGGCCCTTTATTATCCACCGAAATCAAGGTCACTTGGACAGTACTGATATACCACTCGTTCTGCCCCATGGTCCCTGAAACGGTTGCAGTGGTGTTTGGTGGATAGATATCCCAATCCCAAGACCATGTTTTTGTTTTCTTGTTATTTTCCGGATGATCATCGTTGGCAAGTTGCGTCATCATCGTTAATTTAATAGAATAATAATGACCCGGATTCTCCGGAAAAGTAACATTCGGAAAAGTCACAATCGTTTGAGCATCTGGAGCAAGTGGACCAGGGACAATCAGCGTCTCATTGTAAAAAATCACACCGGTGTCATTGATAAATTGTGCATTCACAGGGACATTTATCTCCGAGAAAGTCACTCCAAAGTTTTGAATGATGCCTTCCACGGGATACTCTCCAGGACCTGCGTTAACAGGTTCAGTTATTTCAACGACTCCGACATCGTGTTCATAATGTAATGTGATTGTTTTTGATACTTCGTTATCAGAAGGTTCTTCATCTGGCAGATTAAGAGAAACAGCTGCTGTGATGAGGTAATCAATGGTCGTTGCGAAGGGGATATCGGAGGGAGTCCATTCCGGTAGGGAGACGTTTATTGTTTCTGCAGGGAGAACCCCAATATCCGATACTGTTTCGTTATATTCTTCGACCATGTCGATAATCCCCATCCAGACATCATCAATGTACCAGTAGTTGATGTTGTAGGAATCACCGCTCATATCCCAAGCGATCATGAAGGTGGCTGATCCGATACCATTGGCAGCGGTCAAAGTGATCTCCGTGGTGGCTGGTCAAAGTGATCTCCGTGGTGGCTGGGCCATAGGGGCCTCCTGCACGCACGTACGCATCGCTCCAGGTTGCTCCGCCATCAATAGAGGTCACGACTTTCAAGGTGTAATCCCCGTTATAGTCGTTGACGTATTCCTTGAATTTCAAGGATAAGGCGGTGAACTCAGTCGTGTCAATGTTTCCGGTGTAGAGCAGATGCTCATCGACACTGGAGGGCGACCAACTGAATTCTGCTTCAGGTGCTGTTCCACCGGCGTAGTTGGTGCTGCTGCTGATCCAGTTGCTTGGGTAGTTGGTTCCCCAACCAGCTGGTGGCACGCCACCAGCGAAATCTTCCTCAAGCAGGGTGGTGTACACGGCTCTCCCGATGGTCATTTCGACTTCAGTAGTCTCTGCGTTCTGACCATGGTTCTCAATAACGACTTCAGGGGTCTGTGTCTGTGCGAGTCCATCGACTGGTGAGACAATTTGAGTGATCGAGACATCATGGAAATACCCGAAATAAAGAGTGAAATCTTTCTCTTTGTAATCATTATTAGGGTTTTGATCGTCATAAAGATTGATTGCTTCAGCTTTATAGTTGATAGTAACACTCTCCTCAGATCCAAGGTCAGCAGGTATCCATTCTGGGAAAGTGACGTTCAAATGTTCATACTGTCCAAAAACGGGAATGGTGACTGTCTCATTATAGTCAGTGACCCAGCTGGTCTCGGTGAATCCAACATCATCGATATACCAGCCTGCGTATTGGACAGACGAATCACTTGCGGTTTCCCATAAGATAATGACGGTCAGCCCTTCAAATGCCGTCAAGTCGAACACTGCTTGCGCCCAGGTGGTTCCACCAGTTCCGGTATACCCAGGCTGTCCAATCATATAGGGATTCGTAGTTAAGGTCCCAGGATATCCTCCGACAGGGGTGATCAACGTAAACGTGGTTCCTCCATCGGTACTGATCTTGAGGTTCCCGCCATCCCAACCGGTCTCGAACTGATACCAGTGCAAGAACGTGAACAGCACCCCAGATGGCACGATAAATGGCTGAGTCATCAGACCAGACCACATGCTGCTTGGGTAGTTCCCGTTCAGGATGGTCGCCCAGAGGTTCGAACCAGAATGCGCAGCACCAGGTCCAGAAGTGGGGACTCCCCATTGCCAGCTATCCGTGTTTTTCGCGAAGTGGATGTAACTGCCGTTGGTCGCCTCAAAATTCTCAATAGTTCCATTAATTTGTTCTTTCCCAATGAGGAAGTTAATAGAGACGTTATTCTCAACAAAATAACCAGAATTCAGAACCCTGACTTCAGGGATAATGATCGTTGCATTGCCTGAGGACGGTGCATTTATCTTTTGGATGGAAATGTCATGTGGTGGAGGACAATACACAGGAGCGACTAACCCATCAACCTCCACGCCTCCAGCGAAGTTAGCAATTTTTATCGCTTCACCCGTAGAGGGATCACAGGTCAATAGCGCTGATGGACTCCCATCGTTAAAATATCCTGCAATAGAGATATCACCAGTCTCCCCATTATAATCACATCCTTGCGCATAGACGAACCCATATCCCATT
>JALOTN010000026.1 GCA_025457885.1 Thermoplasmatota archaeon
AAGTAAACTCATCTTAGAAAAAAAGGTCCCACGGAAACCGGTTGAAGAATGGATAAAATACCAAGGCCGATTCAGTCATCTTTTCAAACCACAACGGGATGAACAGCGACTCAAAGCAATTGAAAAATATATTGATGATCTCTGGGAACGGTACCGTAAATGTTACTTAAAACCAGAAAACAAACAGTAAAAAAAATACATTATCGTTAATGCAATATTCGTGCTCCCTGCACATCGATAGTACAGCAAAACACTTTTCCGTACTTTGAAAGAACCTTACAAAGGGCAGTTGTATTTCCGATTGCAAAGACCGAGTTACCAAGCATACACATACTCGCCATCCCATGAACATTTGCTTTTTCAATTGCCTCCAATACTGTTTTATCCGCAATACCGATTTTTCGGGTAAACTCCCAAGCTAAAGAAAAAAGGTTCTGAAGAGAGGGGTTAACCAACAATTTTTTTGTACAATATCTACCATATGATGCAATCTCTTGAATTTTTGTAGAATCCATAAGTATCTTTTTTGTCTCAATCTTATTGCCGATGACACCTAAAACCACATCATAACGACCAGGGATATGTTCCAACAGCCCCCATGGAGGAAGACCAGCTTTCCTACGGATTTCTATTCCTCCAAAGCTACTGGCTATCACATCACCAAGCCCCGTATGAGACTCAATTTCTGCATAATGAGCCGCCCTAATGGCGTCATCTCTAGGAATATTTAGGAGATTCGCGAGTGCCAGATTCGCACTTAAAGCTCCTGCTGCACTCATCCCAAACCCCTGACTTACCGGTAAATCCATCATAGTTTGTACTGAAATCATTAGACAGGTGTTCCCAAGCAAATGTTGTATCGCTGATTTTGTGACAGCAGCAGGGGAAGGCTTTCCATTGATTTGAACCGTTATTCTCTGATGATCTGCAGGTTGAACAGACACCTGACTGATCGCACCAAGAGATATACTCATCCCAGCACCACACGATCCAGTACGATCCATGTTTTGCGTATGAATCACTGGTTCAAAAAACGCTGAAATATGTCCTGGAGCAAAAGCAATTCCCTTCATAGAGTAACACTTATTTATGATAACAAATCAAGGATATCCGAAGCAAGCTCTTCTTTTTTTCCTTTTTTCCAAACACCCTTGCCTTTTTTTGTGAGAAGAAGAATCTCATTTACTTCCCCACCAAATCCGTCAAGAGTGTTACCGATTGCCCCATCAAGATGATACTTGGTTAGTAATTCCCGTGTTCTTCGTCTAACGTTTTGTTTTTTTTCTTCGGTTTTAAATGCGATGATTTTTGTCTTAATGAATTGTCTCCGTAAACTTTCAAGGACAACAGGAGCCTGAGACCAGTCGATGGAAAGTGTGGGTTTTCCTGAAGGGATCTTCCCAGTCTGTTTCTTTGGAATATAATTGGCTATCGCAGCACAGACGATAATATCATCAAACTGTATCAAATTCTTTTTTACCAAAAATAACAAATCTTTGACTGTTTCAAAACGCTTACATTTGATAAAGGAGGGAATCGGTTGCGATGCATATCCATACCAAAGCTCAACATCTGCCCCTCGTTCGAATGCACTGATACTTAAAGCAACAGCGGTCTTCCCGGAACTTCTATTCGTCAGCACTCGGATATCATCAAGAGGCTCGGCGGTGGCACCACCAATAATAAGAATCTTTTCGTTAAGTAAATCCTTCCGCCCAATGGTGCGAATCACAGTTTCAACGATCTCAAGAATCTCAGGGGATTTTGCTTTGTTTCCTGAGATAAACGGGTCGATAAATAACACCCCATGTTTCTTACAGATCTCGATATTTTGCTGAACGATTTTATGATCGTACATTGACAGATGCATTGCTGGTACAAGAAGGATCGGCACCCCTGAGCCGATCGCGGTGGTGGCACAGGTGGTCACCGGTGTATCATCAATTCCTCGAGCAATCTTAGAAATCGTGTTTGCGGTGCATGGGGAGATCAAGAGCAGGTCAACCGGGTCTTGCACTAGGCCACACCAGGAGACATGCTCAGTCTGACCAGAGAGTTGAACCACAGGTTTATGACCCGTGGCGAATTCCATGGCATCAGGGTGGATTATCCGTGTTGCCGATGGAGTCATCACCGGATAGACTATCGCCCCGTGACGGATAAGCTCCCGAGCAAGTTTCACACATTCGACTGCAGCAATACTTCCGGTGATACCAAGAACAATGCGTTTGTTGAGAAGTTTGTTGGTTTTCTTCCCGCGTAGTTCCTCTGCAGGATGCATTTCATCACATTTCTTCTATCGTACAACAAGTACGGATCTGCTCGCATGACGGACGACTTTATCCGTGACACTGCCTAATAAAAACCTTCCCTCTTTTCCATATCCCTTATATCCAATTAAAATGATGTCGCTATCATATTTTTTTGCAACAAGTAAAATCTCATCAGCAGGGTCTCCGGCTTCGACAGCGATATCGACTTTCCCGATTTTCCCTTCGAGTTCTTTTGAAAGCTTCCCAAGATTCTCCATTGCTTTCTCTTTGAAGGTCCCGGGGGTGACCACCGTGCTGAGATCAATGGTCGGCAGTAACATATTTGTAAACGTTGATTCCACTAAAGCAGCTGGAATCACCGTAAGGAGGACAAGTTCATCATCTGGAGTACAACATTGAACTGCAAGATCAATTGCTTTATTCGATGCTTCTGATCCATCATACGCTACAAGTAATCGTTTCATACATCACCACAGTGCTGCTAGTAATAAGGTACTGGCTAAAAAAGATTTTGTAGCAAAGAGAAATCAACTACCTGCAGAGGTACATGAGAAAATCAGATAACGGTAATCCATCGTCCCATCGCATAATAAAATTACCATTCTTGCTTATACCCAGCTTGGGGAGTCTATTGTGAAGGATTTTTGCACGGCCTTCAAGCTGCGAAATCTCCATGGAAAAAAGCCGCCAGCTATCACCACCATGTCCTTTTAGGCGAAAACCATAGACGGGTAACGTCTTTGTCCGTTCACATTCTCGTTGCATTTTTTCTGCTTGCCGCTGCAGTTTCCCATCCACGCTACTAAAATGCAGCGTATCGGTTGTGCTTGATTTAATTTCCATGAGAAACGAGATATCCCCCCGGAGAGCAACCAGGTCAACACCAAAAGACCCTGCAGCACGGACAACAATGAATGGTTTTTGTTGTGTGAGATAATAATTACCTTTCTCTAGTGCTGAGCATGTTTTAGTGATCTTTGAAAGGGTTTTTTCATCTCCTTCGAGAATCCCTTTCAGTTCTCTTTCATAGACACTACTCATATGAAAAAGGTAAAATACCTCGTAATGTTTTAATGTTTGGGATTGGAGCGTTCAATCAGTAAAACAATTTGGTGGACAGTATATGAACAAAGAGGTTCTTATCAAAGAAATCATGAAGACCAAGCCAGTGACCGTGCAACCATTCACGACCGTTTTAGAAGCAGCAAAAATCATGAGACAGAATAAGATAGGAAATGTCATTGTCTCTGAGGTGAACCACCCAATTGGGATCCTTACGGAAAGTGATATCATAAAAAAGGTGGTCTGTGAGGGAAAACATGCTCAGGATATAACGGTCGAAGAGGTTATGAGTAGTCCTCTTATCATTGCAGAGCCCTATATCTCTCTTGAGGAAGCTTTAAAGATGATGGGAAAATGTAATATCAGGAGACTCCCCATTGTCGAAAACAATGAACTTGTTGGGATTATTACCCAACGGGATATTGCTCGCCTCTCACCAGCCTTGACCGAAATCAGCCATGAATGGTCAAGTATTGATGTAAAAGACGAGGAGTACCTCCAAAGTCAAACCTTCTCAGGGAAATGTGAAGATTGCGAGATTCTCTCAACAAGCCTTAAGAATGTTGACGGTCGATTGCTCTGTGAAGAATGTATTGATGGATTAAAATATGAATAATTTTTTTGAATATCATATAGGAGGAAAACGACGATGAAAGTAAAAGAAATTATGACGACAAAAACAATTACCGTAGATAAAGATGATAGTCTCAAACTCGTGTTAGACCTGATGAAAAAACATAGCATCACAAAGATTCCAGTGACTGAAGAAAAGAAATTTTTTGGTCTGGTAACAGACAACGTTATTGCCTATAAACTTGGGTCGATACGGAAACGAGGAATAACTGCATCCCGATTGCACGCATCATCGGTTACCGAGAAAGAAGTACCAGTGATTTCACCAGAAGAGGATGTGAAAAACATTTTAAAATCAGTTGGAGAACCTGGTCCTACAATGTTGCCTGTGGTTGAAAAGGAAAAACTTATCGGAGTGGTGACAAAAGCAGATCTACTCCCCTTAGTTACCAACAAAAACCAGCTTCATTCCATCATGCAGAAAAAAATCCATACCGTTAGTCTTGAGGACCGTGTGGTTCATGCACGACGCATTATGATTACCAATAATGTCGCTCGTCTTCCCGTTCTTGATGAGAAAAAAGTGGTTGGAATCATTTCTGATGTTGAAATAGCATTAGCCTTTGCATCCTTGAAGAAATCGTTTTCTTTAGGCCGACAGAAACATCGACTTGATGAGCTGCTTGTAAAGGATGTAATGCGAACACCGGTGGTATTATCAAACCCATCGATGAGTATCTATGACGCAGCACAATTAATGCTCAAACAGAATGTAGGATCACTACCGCTCCTAGAAAATGAAAAACTTGTCGGAATGGTGACCAGGACCGATATATTAAAGACGATTGTTTTGTAAAAAGGTTAAAGTAACCAAGACGATTCCATTATTGTATGGTCTACCATATCCCCTCCGATGAGGACATCCTCACAGCGGTGGAAAAAGTTTTTCAGAAATATCATATTGTGACATCGCAACATGCTCTGAAAAAGTTGGTAGAAAAAGAGTTACAATCCACGAAAAAACATTTACATGTGAGTGGTCCACGGTTACGTACTCTGGTGTTAAACAGTGGTAAAGCTCGAGTCGAGATTCGAACTAGGGAAGGCGATCCTAAGAAAATCCTGAACAAATGTCCGGTCTGTGGAGGCGTATTACAACGGGTGAAGAATCAAACCATTTACGGCGGTGAAGTCACCATTGAGTTCCGATGTGCTGTCTGTGGCTATTGGACCGGAAAGAAAAAGAAGATACCCACATTATATGTTTTTCACGTAGACTAACCCCTGAAATCTAGGAGTGGGTCTTTCGCTCAGTGATTTCTCGTTCTAATCTGTAGATTTCGCTTTCTAACTGCATCAAACCTAGATCAATCCCCATGGTTCTCATCTCGGTGATATATTCATCGCTAAGCTTATTGCGTATCTCTTTTATGAAAAAATGACCAGCGTTATCCCCAAGAGACCTGTTCATCGAATCGATAATGGAATGAAGGGCTTTTCCCAATTCATTGGGAGGGACTGTGTTGATATCAGACATTACACTTATCATATTATCAGATTCTTCATTGTAGAAATCATCCTTAATTTGTATATGTTTAAGAAACCGATATCGAGTCTCCAATCGTCGTATCAAATCTTCCATTGTCATGATCGTAAAAGGTAAATCTGTTTTTCTACTGGATATGGATACCAACGTACGTAAAACGTTCTTTATAACCTCGGATTTTTTTGGTGACGACATATTCCATTTACCGTATATGGATACATTTTTTATACTTATTACCATTGCTGATAATCCAGGGATATTAAAAATTTTTAGAGAAAATATTATTCGAAAAAAATTGAAATCATATCTATCGAAACATATAAATGTTCTTGCACCATATCTTTTTCAGAAGAATCGGAGGGATGACCTAGGATGAAAAAATCTATATTGATTAGTATCACATTTTTGTTATGTATATGCTCAGCCTTAAGTGGTTGTCAAGATACCAATAGCGTAAAAACACAAGAAAGACCACAGAACGTGTACCTTGACTCGACAATTGTCGAATTTGCAAATGTCTCTTATGAAGCGAACAGGAACAAAGCAGGGGACATCGAATCCGTGACCGTTGGTTGGTTGTTCCATAACATCGCTGGGAAAATGATAAATGTGAAGATAGATGTTCAATTTTATAATAAAAATGACATCCTTTTGTATAATCAAACAAAGACTCTTAACAACATGCCTGCAGACTATACAGAACAATCATATCAGCTCGCAAATAAAGTCTCTTATGAAGGACCTGGCGCAGCATTCGTTGATCACGTGGTCATCAAGGTAACAGAAGTATAATCATTTACAAAATAAATATAGCCCATAATTAAATTCGATGAGAATGGTTTTATTTTCTCCTTTGCTTGATGAATACGAAGGCTATGATTGCGATTATAACGAACAAACATTCAAAGCCCGGTGTTGAGGTTTTCGGAGCCTCTGTTCCAATCTGTAAGGTATAGAAATAGGATCGATGGTTGTACTCGGTTTCTAACACATTTGGAGACGTTGGTTTGAAGCTGATATTAAGCAAGACGTTTCCTGTAAGTGAAGTCGGCCAGTTTTCAAATATAAAGGTTTTTTCTTCATCGGGTTCCAAGAAATAACTCTGAGGTTGAAAAGTAAGGGTCGCATTGAGACCGGGTTGTGGGTCTTTCAGACTCATGGTAATATTCACAGAGTTTGTATCACCGATGTTTTGGACTACAGCAGCAATCCGGTATTCTCGGATGGTTGTAGTTCCCACAGGTGCTCGCGTTTGTGTCAATTCAACGGTTACATCCTTAAAGATAATGCGGGCTTCTTCTGCAGTACAGGACGAACTGAGGCAAAGAAATAAACCTAATGTTATCATAAGATATAATAAAAGTCCTTTCGCTGTTTTTTTCATAAATCCCTCACGTCGTCCAGGAATCATCAGAAGTATATTTAAATTTCATCCTTCCATAAGATTCTTTTACAAACTCGAAGGTACCAATAATTACTTCTATATACTCACAGTGTATCTGTTTTCCTGAAAAGATGAGAAGGGATGCGAAGTAATAGATGCTAGAAATAAGAGGGATTAGAAAAGGTAGTGAGGTGTTTGTGCGAAACCTTGAGGATCCTCATCTTCCTGCTCGAAAAGCAGTTGTCATTCGAACATATCCTAGTCCGAGCAGATGGTGTATCGTACGATTTGAAAGTGGAGATTATGCACAGGTGGAAGAAAACCAGGTCTCAACAATGTTTGAAGAATATAAAAGAGGATTCGAATAAGAATATTTTTTTAAAAACGTTTTTTATTGTCGCGTAACCCGGTGACGATTTCCTTGCCAAAATCCGTGAGTCGATAGAGCTTGACATCTTTATGTTTCCCACCCTCGATTTGTTCGACTAGATTTAGACTGATGAGAGACTCGTCATCCCGGTATCGTGTGTTCATCCCACGAATCGCACCGATCACGTTGGTCGGGGTGGTTTTCACACTAAACGCTATCTCAGAGGTATAACTCCCACTGGGACTAATCTCAAAAAGGTATTCCGCTATTTTTTTCCGTACGCTACTTCTCCGAAGCGATCGAATGATCAGAGGTTTCAACATCTCTGGAGAAATCGCTGCTGTTGTCTCATCCTGCATCCCATCCACGAAACCAACATAGGGAATCACATGGTGATTAATAAGCTAATCGATTTAAAAGACTAAAAAAAAAGAATCAGGTTTCCATATTTTTTTTATCTTTTTAAGAAAATTGTCGATTACGAAGGATGAGAGCCCTATGAAAAAAAATGATATCATTGTATAGGTAATTTGTTTTAAAGTAATGTTGTGAAAAAATTTTTATAGTAAGATATTATATTTATTCATTACCAAACTTAGGGAGGTTGAATAAGTGAAGAAAATATTAAATAAAATAGGAATTGTCTTAGGACTACTCGTCCTGATTTTTGGAGCAAGTGCCGTCCCTGCGACAGTGAGTTCTCTACAAGAACAAAAAATCGATAAATATGATGGATATCGAGGATTTTTACTCATCCCTGATTCCACAGCAAAATCTGTTGGGATGTATAGTCCATATGATGGATCATATTTAGGTGACCTCATCGTTGACACAACACGTTTCACGACACCCATTAATGCCGTAGTTGGACCCGATGGTAATATATATGTATCAGACCAAGTCGCTGATTCTGTATTCGTATATGATGCCTCGGGAACCTATCTTTATACATATGCGGATAGTACTGATGGGTTGGATAATATCCGAGGAATCGATTTTCGAGAAAATGAGCTTTTTATATCAATGGGTGGTACACCTAAGTGTGTCGCGCGTTTCTCTGGCCCTCACACACGTCTAGCAGATTTCATCGCAGATGGAACCGATCCTTTCGACATTCTTTTCCTCAATGATGGACGTGCATTAGTAGCAGATATTCTAGGATCAACCGATAATATCCGATTATATGATACTAATGGTATTTTATTGCAGATACTCTTTGTCGTAAGCTTCCCAGAGCAAATCCAGTTCGACAGCCTCGCTCCAGGGGGATTTCTCACAGCAGCTTTTTCAGCCAATGTCATTCATGATTTTGAGTTAGATGGCACGATAGTACAAACCACGTCATATAGTAGTGGACGAGGTGTATTCCGACTTGGTAACGGAAATTTACTCGCAACCTCATCAGATGGCATTCAGGAAATCGAACCGGGAACGGGAACAATCATCCAAACAGAAAAAACAGGTTCAGGAAGATTTATCGAAGCTTTTATATCCGGTGAAAATCAACCTCCTAATACTCCCAGTGACCCTACTCCTATTGATGGAGCAGTTGATGTATCCCTTGATATAACCTTAAGCTGGACCGGTGGTGACCCTGACCCTGGTGATTTTGTCACTTATGATGTCTTTTTTGGGACAACCAGCCCTCCGCCACTCATCACACAAAACATATCAACTCCCTCCTTTTCCCCAGGGTATCTAGAATATAATCAATTATATTATTGGAAAATTGTTGCTTGGGATTCCTATGGACTAACCGCTGATGGACCGCTTTGGAGTTTTTCAACAATTGTAGACAACACCCCTCCAAACACCACCCTACAAACATCTGGGACTCTTGGAAATGATGATTGGTACATTAGTAACGTAACTCTTACATTCCAAGCCGTCGATAATGTCTCTGGTGTCAATACGATCTTTTATAAAATCGATGAGGGAGAGTGGTTATCATATGAGGAAGCTATCGAAATATCAATTGATGGATTACATTTAGTAGAATATTATTCCATCGATAACGCTGGAAACACTGAAACACTAAAATCAAGCACTTTTAAGATAGACAAGACTTCACCATCTTGGGTTAATTATACTTTTACACCCCAGAACCTACTAAAAAACAAATGGCTATGCGTTGCTACAGTTGAAGACGAAACTAGCGGGATTGCACTCATCGAATTCTATGTAGATGGTGCCCTCATTGGGAGTGTTACAGAAGAACCTTACGAATTCCTCTATGAGGGAGTGCCAGAGGATAACTCCCAAGCTATCGCATACGACGCCGCAGGGAATGCTGCGATGAGTCCAATCGCAAGCTCTATTGAAGTTAACAACCAACAGCAATACCTGACAGTATTACAACAGATCAACCAAAAAAGTATCTAAAGACTAAAAAAAAACCAGGAAGAGGGTTAATACCTTCTTCCGATCCCTCTTTTTTTTAGATTAAATTTTTAATCATCTCTTAATTATTTATGGGCTAGGCCGGATTCGAACCGGCGGCCTTCGCCGTGTGAGAGCGATGTCATAACCAACTAGACCACTAGCCCAGTTATCCTTAAAAGATACAACTCTGAATTTACGTCTTGGATAAATGCTTTTCGTTCATTAAACTATTCTCTCTGTTCCCCCTGTGGAAAACCTTATCAAGTGTGGAAAAGATAACTTCTCCTGAAAAACAAGTCAGTGAGGGATTCTCTTTGGCAAAAATAAAACTATTCTATCGCTTATCACAAGAAAAACCAACAGCCGATACCCCCACAAGAAAAAAAGAAAGGCAAGGACCCCAGAAAAAACATACCAAGCCACAGATGGCAACAGAAAGCTCCACCACTTCGAGTACAGAATATAATGAAACACTCTATTCAAAAGAATTCACTCAGAAGAAAACACAGACCATCACACGAAAAGAACAACAACCAACACACCGAGTCACCTGGGAAAACGCTGAAACAATCGAACATAATATTGATACAATGGACATCAAACAATCAGGAGACATATCCGAGCGCTCCCCGAAAGAATATGATACAGAAAAAAAAGTCGATTTCATCCTACTGAAGAAAAAAATGTAAACCAAACAGAAGAAACACCAATGACGTAGTATTTTTAAGACTCTTTTTCTTTCCTCTTTTACAAAGGATCGATTGATACGAATGATCGCAGTACTGAGAATAGGACATCGGATTGATAGAGATAAACGAGTGACAACTCATGTTGCACTCGTAGCAAGAGCATTTGGTGCAGATGTCATATACATCACCACAAAAGACGAAAAATTCAAAACAAACATCCAATCGGTCTGTAAACGATTTGGCGGTGGTTTCCAGGTTTTCACGGGTATCGATCACAAAAAAATCATAAAAAACTGGAAAGGAGCCATCGTTCATCTCACCATGTATGGTGAGGAACTGGAAAAAGCAATACAGCGACTTGATACGAACCGAGATTTACTCATTATCGTTGGAGCAGAAAAAGTCCCTCCCTATTTCTATGAGATCGCAGACATGAATGTCTCTGTCGGTAATCAACCACACTCGGAGGTCGCTGCTCTTGCATTGTTTCTTGATCGATTCACAAAAGCTACCTGGCAAAAAAAACAGTTCAATGGAAACATTCAAATTATTCCCTGTGTTAAAGGAAAAAAGGTTCGCTCAAAGGAAACACCATGACTGTGATACCTACTCCAGGCCAATGTCTGCAATTTCTCAGAGAAGCAGGATGCTCTGAAGAAGTCATCAACCATTGCAAAGCGGTACGGAAGGTCGCTGTTAGAATCGCAAAGAAAGCTCATGCTAATATCGAACTTGTCGAGGCTGGTGCACTGCTCCATGATATTGGACGGTCAAAAACTCAGGGGATTCTCCATGGGATTGAAGGAGCGAAAATCGCTGCACAGTTAGGTTTACCAGAGCCCCTTGTACATATCATTGAACGACATCTTGGGGCAGGAATCCCCAAGGACGAAGCAATCCTCTTAGGTCTGCCACCCAAAGACTATATGCCACTCACCTTAGAAGAAAAAATCGTCGCCCATGCAGATAACCTTATCGAGAATGACCATGAGCATAGGATAGAAATCGAGGTTGAAAAAGCACTCCAGAAAGGACAAACGAAACATGCGGAACGACTGATGGCGTTACATCGAGAGTTAAGCCAACGATGTGGCATGGATTTAAACAATATTTAAGCAATTTTTACCCGAAAAGCTATATAGACAAGCAAGCATTCACCGAAAAAACATTTGCAGGGGTAGCCAAGCATGGTCAACGGCGCAAGGTTGAGGGCCTTGTCCTGTAGAGGTCCGCGAGTTCAAATCTCGTCCCCTGCACTATTTTCAAATTTTAACAGCAGAAAATACACAAAACGTAAGAAAATTATTTGAACTCCTAAATACCGGTATATAAGAAGGAAGATTTTAAATACAGACGAGGTCTTTATTTTCTTAAGGAGGAATGTCGTTGATCCGAAAAGAAATGGTTATGATCATCGTTCTTTTATTCATTGGAACTTGTATTATTCCGGTAACCGCACAAAAAATAGAGAAACCTTCTCAACCAACATCGAGAGGGAATTGGTTATATGTAGGGGGGAGCGGACCAGGAAATTATACAACGATCCAAAGTGCAATAGATCATGCAAATCCTGGTGACACTGTGTTTGTTTATAGCGGTCTTTACATTGAGAATGTCCTGGTGGATAAACCTCTCGATGTCAGAGGTGAAGAACGAAATACAACGATTATCGATGGAGGTAGTAGTGGGGATGTTGTGAAAATAACATCAGATTCAGTGAATCTGTATACTTTTACGATCCGTCATGGGCAAAATGGTATTTTCTTGGAAAATTCAAATGATTGTTCTATTACTGGCAACCACATTTACCAGACATCGGACTTTGGTAGTGGCATCATCCTTGAATCGTCGCATCACAACACCATTATGAACAATACGGTACTCGAGTGTTCAGGGATCCTCCTTGAAGCCTCAGACAACAACACAATACAGTCGAATCATCATACCTTGAACAATTATTATTGTCTGAAGGTCTCAACATCCGAGGAAAACCTCATCGAAAACAACACTTATGAAAATACTCGCTGGTCGGGGATCGGTCAGGTAATACTAATAAGCGGAGCAATCAACAACGTGGTAAAGAATAATTGCCTCATTAATGACAGCCTATTTTTATCTGATGCAGAGCAAAACCAGATATTATATAATACGGTCAATGGAAAAGCACTCGTCTATCTCGACAGATCCTCTGGAAATGTCATTGACTACCCTGCAGGTCAAATCATTCTCATGTACAGCGAGAACGTCAAGGTACAAAATCAGACCGATATAGCGATCCATGTCCTAGGCTGTAAAAACTGCAGGTTTGAAAACATAACATCACGGACGAACCTGTCAGCCGGCTTCTACATCTGGAATTCACACAACATCAACATCACCAACTGCAGTATTTCCCAGTGTATCTATGGAATAGAGATATGGCATAGTTCTCAACTCAAAATTCAGAATACCTGGTTTTGGAAAAATTCCTATGTGGCAATTTATATACTCAATGGCACAGATATCTCCATTGCGCATAATTCCTTTGAAGAGAATGGGGGATTAGTACATCCATCGCCTGGTGCGATAAGCATTGTTACTTCTACATCCATCGCAGTCAAGAAGAACAATTTTATAGGAAATCTTAAGGGCACCTATTTTAGCAACTGCCCGAGAAAAACAATACTCTGGAATGAAAATTACTGGGACAAACCCCGGATGCTTCCCAAAGTAATTATTGGGCGTACAATATTCAGTTTATATCAAGTTAATTTTGATTGGCATCCTGCACAAGAACCCTATGACATCCCAGGAATGACCTGAAAAATCTTTGGAATTGTAGGCTTTTACAGGAATGATATTATCACACGAAAAGTTTTATAGGAAAGAGATTTGAACTTCGAGTTGAAATCCCGTCCCCTGCACTATCTTCTTTCTTTTAAATTCATCTTTAATAAAAAACTTACTTTTGATTGTAAGATACGAAAATTTTTGATATAGTATCGAAAACAAAAAATAATAAAAAGAAGAAGTATGATAAACGAAAATGGGGGCTACCATCTGAGAAAAATAATCACATGCGCTATTATCGGTGTATGTATACTATTTAATTCCTGTGTAACAGGCTTATGTATTGATGACATCTCAGTAAAAAATATCAGTGAAATTATCGCCGATGATATCGATCCCCTTGTCGATATATGTGTAACCGTTGATATCATCTCAATTCGTTTGTTTAATATCACAGACAATCGAGTGGCTCCTGATTTTTTCGTAAGTGTCAGTATCAATTCAGAGGAATATACCTCCAATATCTGGGAAAATGCCCCTTACCTTTATGATATTCATTGGACTGCAACAGCAAATGTTCCTGACGAAAAGGAGAACGTTTCTATTTCAATTATACTTTATCAGAACACGACTTGCTCGAATGATTCCAAAATGAATACACTTGCATATCCAACTCATTTAATCTATAGCATAAAAAACGGTCATTGGTCTGGGGATGATACCATAGGTGATCCCAGTGGCTATGGGCGATTGAACAGCCACAATACAGGGAATACCTCACAATATGAAAATGAATACGAACTCTGGTTCGACATCAATCAAACCGATTTCGACAACGATACCATCCCCTATTGGACAGAAGTCAACGTATATGGAACAAATCCTCTTATCAATAATACTGGAGACGATCTGGACAACGATTCCATACCCGTCGAATGGGAACATAAGTGGAAGTACAATCCAAACTTCTGGGAGAACCACATGCAATTCGATTCGGATAACGACAGTCTGACGAACGTTGAGGAGTATCAAGTGTCCTCTTGGGATTCTGATCCATTTCGAAAGGACATCTATATTGAAATGGATACAATGGCAATCGGACCCCATGGACAAAACAGTACTATCCCGCTTGATTCGAAGGAACTTCTCAGATCCGTCTACAATCGACGTAATATTGTATACCATCTTGACGACGGATGCATGGGCGGAGGAGGAGAGATTTACCCATTTGACATAAGCACAGATCGCAAAGAACTCCTCAACCTCTATACAACCTATTTTCTCCATAATGATTCTCAGAACTGGCGCAGAAGCGTCTTTCGGTACGCAACAATAGTGTATCAACAAAAGGTGGCCTCAGGAATCGCGTATGTAGGAGAACACCCTTGGCTTTATTGGCATGTCCCCGGTATTAACACATTTGTCATCTCCGCACAGTCCATGCAAAAGACAGCACAAAAAAGATCCACACCATTAGATTTTATTTATTCCTGTGCCATCATGCATGAGACGGGCCATACCTTCGGAATTGACTTTCTATTCCCCATAGGATGCGATAATATCTTTACCACCAAACCATATCATATCGCATACTGGTTCTTTGAGAATTATCAGAGTTGTATGAACTACCGATACACGTATTCACTTCTTGATTATTCAGACGGGTCCCATGGGATAGGTGACTCTGATGATTGGAGTCAGCTTGATTTTTCTTTTTTTGAGAAAAACTGGTAATCTCAAAAAATAAAATACAATCCCTTTTTACAATATTCAGATATGCTGCGTAGCATAGATATACTAAAAATGGATATCTGTGCTGGGGAAGAATCCTATGCAAGATTTCGAAAAACTTGGTGTGTTTTACCTTGGTCGTCAATATGATATGACTAATAAAACTCAGAAAGAAGACTTACTTCTATATGATTCCAAAGATCTTGTGACCCATGCGATATGCATCGGGATGACGGGGAGTGGAAAAACAGGTTTATGTATATCTCTTATCGAGGAAGCGGCGATTGATGGCATTCCAACCATAGCTATCGACCCAAAAGGAGACATCACGAACCTCCTTTTGACGTTCCCAGAGTTACAAGCTCAAGATTTCACACCTTGGATAAACCAGGAAGAAGCCGCGAAAAAAGGATTATCACCAGAAGCGTATGCAGATCAACAGGCGACCCTCTGGAGGAACGGGCTTTTAAAATGGGGACAAGACGGGACACGAATTCAACGACTCCATGAATCAGCGGATTTCATCATCTACACCCCTGGGAGTAATGCTGGTGTACCGATTTCTATTCTCCGATCGTT
This sequence comes from Thermoplasmatota archaeon, assembly GCA_025457885.1. Classification (GTDB taxonomy): domain Archaea; phylum Thermoplasmatota; class E2; order DHVEG-1; family DHVEG-1; genus SM1-50. The sequence goes on from JALOTN010000026.1 coordinate 15,359, forward strand.
TGCCGCACCACCCCAAGGGATCAGAGAGGACAACGAACTACTCCAAGAACGAATCACAACCACCGTCACAAGCCTCCTTGGTTTATTAGGGATCAATGCCGATCCACTTCGATCACGGGAGCATATCCTCATATCCACCATATTAGCAGACGCCTGGCAGCGAAACCAGGACATTGATATCGGTCAAATCATTCAACGAATCCAGACTCCACCGATGACACGCATCGGGATGCTTGATGTCGAATCATTCTACCCACCAAAAGACCGATTTGACCTTGCGATGCAACTAAATAATCTCTTAGCAGCCCCTGGTTTTAGCCTCTGGTTTGAAGGAGAACCACTGGAGATCAACAAACTACTTTTTTCAGAGAAGGGAAAACCAAAAGTATCGATTTTCTACACCGCCCATCTCAATGACGCCCAGCGAATGTTTTTCACCTCACTATTACTCAATCAAATCGTTGGATGGATGCGGACACAATCTGGGACAACCAGTTTACGCTCCATCCTTTATATCGATGAAGTCTTTGGTTACCTCCCACCAATTTCCAACCCTCCATCAAAGATCCCTTTACTTACATTGATGAAACAAGCTCGAGCGTTTGGCTTAGGGATTGTTCTTGCGACACAAAACCCAGTCGACCTCGATTATAAAGCCATCTCAAATGCAGGGACCTGGTTTCTTGGACGATTACAAACCGAGCGGGACAAGGCACGCGTTATCGATGGATTAGAAGGAGCCTCTCTCTCCGGAGAGCAACAATTTAGCCGTCAGAACATGGAACAGCTGCTCTCAGGATTAGGGAACCGTGTTTTCTTAATGAACAATGTCCATGATGATGCTCCAACAATTTTTGAGACACGATGGGCACTCTCCTATCTTCGAGGGCCATTGACTCGAGAACAAATCAAGGTCTTGGCAGAACCCATGAAAAAACAATGGAAAGAAACCTTACCATCTCAACCTACACAGCCGTCCCCGTTGGGTCCAATATCTTCTGGTACTCCCTCACAAGCAATTTCACAAATACCAATAATACCCCCTGAAATCCCTCACTATTTTATCCCCTCAACCCAGAGCTTATCAACAAACCAACCATCCATATACCATCCCTATTTACTTGGAGCGGCACAAATACGTTTTACGAATACAAAAACAAAACTTGATCAGATGAAAGATGTTTTATTCCTCACTCCAGTTACTGATGAACCAATCGCTGTCAATTGGGAGAACTCACAACAGACAACCATGAATCTCTCAGACCTACAAAAAACACCTCCCGCAAACGTCCTATATTCTGGTGTACCTACCGCAGCTTTGAAAGCAAAAAACTATTCAATGTGGGAAACAGACTTTACGAACTGGTTATTAAAAACACAAAAAATTGAGTTGTATAAAAGTCAAAATCTTAATTCAGTATCGATGATTGGGGAAACCGATCGAGACTTCAGAATACGCCTCCAGCAACTCGCACGAGAGAGACGAGATGAAGAAGTAACAGTACTACGGCAAAAGTATGCTCAGAAATACGCGAAAATTGACGAACAGCTACGACGTGGAGAAATCAAAGTTCAAGAACACGAAGCACAAAACAGGGACCAAAAATATCAGACCGCGATATCACTTGGGACAACCCTGTTGGGTGGTTTCCTTGGGAGAAAAACCCTTGGTGGATTCAGGACAACCTCTCGTGATATGGGGCGAAGTATGAAGAAAAAACGAGAAAGTGAATATGCAAAAGAAAACTACCAGGCGCTTCTTGAAGAAAAACGTCTCCTCGATTCGCAATTCCAAACTGAGATTAGTAACATGGACTTGAAAATAAACCCAATTAATGAGACCTTTGAAACCATCATAATAACCCCTTCGAAGACAAATATCGTCGTTCGATTTATTGGACTTGTCTGGAAAGCGAGTTGAGTTCATCCAGTGAAAATCAATGCTTCGATATAGGGTTATTCCATTATGTTCCTGGTTCAAAATCAGGACAATTTTCTAAACACCCACCCAAAGGAATTTCATTGCCCAATCGGCATCGTTCACTCTTCATAGACTCCTTCCCATCACCGGTTACAAGAGGGATACGGTATTCCTCAAGAAATCTGCATCTATTCATACCCTTTCACTCCCACGGTTATTCTTTGTATTCGTTAGGAGGATAAAAAGATACCTCCCCAAGAAACTATGCTTGTTTCATGAAATCGATATGCTTATTATCTGAAACACTATCAGTAACACCTGATATGAAACCAACACGACGTTTCGTCCTTTTCCTTGAAAAATTGTTTCCGTACCGTTTTATTGCTGCCAAAATGACCAGATTTCCGCTCCTGAAACAAATTACGAATCAAATGCTTTTTAAACAAACAAATCTCACGGTTTTACCAAAAGACTCTGTTGTTGAAATTACTTTAAATAAAGCAATCAAACCACCAGAGAATATCGTCCTCCCCTCAGTAGTCGTGGAACATTTCATACGAAAAACAACCTACCGTTTTATCATGAAATTCTGTATCTGTCGTGAGGCGAATCACTGTAAGAACCATCCGATTGAATACGGGTGTCTCTTTCTCGGGGAAGCTGCACGAGGCATCAGTCGAGAGTTTGGGAGAGAAGCAACGATAGAGGAGGCTTTAGATTATGTGCAGAAATGTCGCAAGGAGGGGCTTATTCATTTGATTGGGAGGGATAAGATAGATGAAACCTGGCTTGGAGTAGGCTCTGATGGAAGGCTTTTAACGATTTGTAACTGCTGCAGTTGTTGTTGCCTCTGGAAAATCCTTGCTGATGTTGATCCTCAGATACGATCGAAAGTGAAAAGAATGCCGGGGGTAGAAGTCATGGTGACAGAGAAATGCATTGGGTGTGGAACATGCATTGAGCATTGTTTCGTCAAAGCGATTGAACTCCAAGATGGACAGGCGGTGGTTACTGAGGAATGTAAAGGATGCGGACGGTGCGTTGATTCTTGCCCTCAGAAGGCCATTCGAATGACGTTTTCTGACGACCAGTTCATTCAGAAGACCATCGAGAGAATCGAGTCATCTGTTGATGTTGAATGATTTGTAAACCAACTCGATTGTTTCTTTCCAGGTAATCCTTACGGATGTTTTCTCTTTATTGAAGACGTTGATTTAGAAGAATTTCCAGACACGCATTTCTTTTTCTGTGTGATGTCCAGCGTTGTCATAGGCAATCACCTTCAACGTGTACATGAAGAAACTCCGTTCAGACCATGTCCAGCTATACGGCTCCAGAGTATCATTCGCTTTGAGTATGTCATCAATGTAGAACTCTACTCGTTCGATCCCTGACTCAGCATCTGACGCTGTAACCTGAACATCGATTTCAAAGAGGACAAGTGGTACGAAAAATGGAAACACTCTATCATTTCGAATATAGAGTGCGTTATCAGGTTTCGTGATTTGAACAGCAGGGGGCGTGATATCACCCAGGATTTCTGTAGTAAAACTCCATAAGGGACCGGCACTTGACGATTGCTGTACATCCCATGCGACGATGCGCCAGTAATAGGTCGTATTCTCTTGTAATGTTGATGGTTGATACGAAGAATCAGTCTGATTACCGATAAGTTGAGGTGGCGAAGAAGACGTCCCAAAATACACATCATAAGTAACGGTATCACCAGGATCAGGATCACCTCCAACCCAGCTAAGCATGGTGTGAATATCGACATCGATAGCCCCATCAATCGGTGAGGGATCACTTGGTAGATAGGGGGGATTATTTGGTTCTGACTGTGTTGTAAATAACCATTGATCACCTGGTGCCGAAAGACCCGAGTCATCCCATGAAACAATCATCCAATAATAGGTGGTCATATACTCCAAAGACCCAGGATTATAGAAGGAGGCTGATTGATTTGCTGCTACTTGAACCGGAGGAGAAGATGTTCCGAAATAAACATCATACGTGACAGGATCACCATCAGGGTCTTCACCCGCCCAACTCAGCTCCACAGAGATATCGACATCAGTTGCTCCATCTGACGGAGATGGATCAGAAGGGGGATACGGTGGGTTATTTGGTTCGACCATTGTTGTGAAATCCCACAGAGAACCCTGTGTTGACGCACCGTGATTATCCCAGGCGATTATCTTCCAATAATAGGTTGTTTCATAGGATAGGGTACCTGGTTCATAGCTTGTAGAAGTCTGATTGCTGACCACTCTTGGAGGCGGGGATATTGAACCAAAAAACACATCATAGGTCACGGTATCACCCGGGTCAGGGTCTCCCCCATTCCAACTGATATCAGTCTGAATATCTACATCAATCGCATGGTTCGAAGGCTCGGGATCGGATGGAAGATAGGGAGGATTATTCACCAGGCTTTCAGTTGAAAAATCCCAGAGAGGACCCACGGTTGAAGCACCATGATTATCCCAGGCGACAATCTTCCAATAGTAGGTTGTATCAAAACTCAGAGTACCTGGATCATATGAAGTGCTTGATTGGTTACCTATGATTTTAGTTGGCGGACTGGTCGCACCAAAATACACATCATAAAGGACAATGTCACCGGGATCAGGATCACCGCCACTCCACCCAAAATCAGCGCTAATGTTCACACCAACCGCATGATTCATCGGAGTGGGAGTATTTGGAGAATAAGGCGGGTTATTTGGTATCGACATGGTGGTAAATACCCAGAGCGGGCCTTGAGTCGATGCCCCACGATTATCCCAAGAGATGATCTTCCAATAATACGTAGTGGAGTACCCAAGCGTACCTAGATCATAGGTCGTGGCTGGAAGCCCTATCATAACAAGTGGTGGTGGATTGGTTGTTCCAAAATACACATCGTAGGTCACAGTGTCACTAGGGTCAGGGTCTCCGCCAGTCCAGCTTAAATCAGTGGTGATAGGAACATTGTTTGAATTGTTCTGTGGGTTCGGATTGTTCGGTATATATGGAGGGTTATTTGGGATGAATGTGGTGGTGAAATCCCATTCAGCACCTGCTTTTAAAGCACCATGGGCGTCCCATGCAACGATCTTCCAATAATACGTCACTAAATAACTCAGAGTTCCAGGATCATAGATTGTCCCAGATTGATTGCTTGTTACTTTTGGTGGAGGAGATGTTGTTCCGAAATACACATCATAGGTGACTGGATCACCATCAGGATCACCACCGGTCCAACTCAGATCGGTATTGATATCAACATTGGTTGCATGGTTCGTTGGATTTGGATTATTTGGCTCATAGGGAAGAGAGTTTGTCATAAAACTCCATAGAGGACCAACTGAGCTCGCACCATGGGTGTCCCAGGCGATTATCTTCCAATAATAGGTGGTTCCGAAATTTAATGCCGGAAGGTTATATGTTGATGCTGATTGATTCCCACTTAGCTTTGGTGGTGAACTACTCGTACCAAAATACACATCATAGGTGACAGGATCACCATCAGGATCGCCACCTATCCAGCTTAAATCGACCATGACACTGATCCCTGTTGCTGCATGAGGCGGAGACGGGGAGCTCGGTGGGTACGGCGCTCTATTTTCCGTTATAAAGCTCCATATCACCCCGGAGGTTGAAGCACCATGAATGTCCCAGGCGACAATTCTCCAGTAATACTGTGTGTTGTAGGATAGTGTCCCAGGTTCGTACAGAAGGGTAGATTGGTTCGTAGAAACCTTACCTGGTGGAGTAGAAGAACCAAAAAACACATCATAGGTGACTACATCACCAGGATTTGGATCGCCACCAGACCAACTGAGATCAACATCGACAGAAACACTCGTTGCACCATTAGGAGGGAGTGGATTACTCGGCTGGTTCGGAGCATCGTTATGCGTAGTAAAAAGCCAGAGAGGACCACTAGTAAAGGCTTCATGATTATCCCACGAGACGATCCTCCAATAATAAATAGCTCCATAATTCATTACACCAGGATCATACATCGTTCCAGTCTGGTTGCTGACGATTTTTCCTGGTGGATTGGTTAATCCAAAATACACATCGTAGGTGACAGGGTCCCCATTTGGATCCCCACCAGACCAACTGAGATCAGCGGTAACCGAAACATCAGTGGATGTGTTGGCAGGGCTGGGATTGCTTGGTATCATTGGTGGTTCATTGGTCTGCCATTTCACGTTCCATTTGTCAAGCTTTGGTGTCGTCGAAGGATTTGCTCTGGTGAAGGTTGCCTTTAACCGGATGGTCGATGCAAGGATACCCTGGGTGAAAAGATTTGATCCCGGGGGAACATTTTGGAGAAGCATTGCTCCGGATACGCCATCGAGGACATCAAAGCTGATACTTCCATCCAGATACGTCGCGTTGAACACATCCCAATGATGGAAGTTCGCAGGAGTAATCCTGATAGTGGTGATATGAGCAGATAAGACAAGTTGTTTCTCTGTGCCTATGGTATAGGTCACTGCGGATCCTGCTTGTGAAGAGGACAACAGATTACTATAGACATCAGGCATGTTATCCCACGGTGATGGGTACGTGATCCGAAGATCTTCCCACCCAACAAACACCTGGTTGTTCCCCACGGCGATATTCGCCCAGTCTGCGAGAGCTGAGGCACTCGTCGATACTTGAATATCACCTCCGATTAATTCACCGGTGGACGAAAGAATCTTCCCCCAGATTAATCCTGATCCACTGGTTCCTTTGCTATTGAATGAGACAAAGAAGGATGATGAAAAATATGGAACGATATCAGTACGAACATATTCCCCAGATTTGATTTGAAAGGTGTTGACAACGACATTCCCAGAGGAATCAAAAATTTTTCCCCAGAGGTTCCCCCACCAATCATTCGAGCTGATATCATCATTATTCCAGGTGACGAGAAATCGCTGGGTCTGCTGATTGAACTCCACACAGGGGAAGTTATAATCCATAGCATCACTCCCTGTTGCAATCGTAATAGTGCTACCTATTTGAGTGAGGGTTTCATCAAAAAGTCCTGCTTTGATACTAAACGGACCATTATCAGGGGTGATCCCTTCCTCCCACACCATCATATACTGCTCATGAATCGGATCAAATGCAACCCATGGTTCACATTGATTATTAGTTGCCGTCGAAATTCCTTTTTCACTTCCAACAGGATTTCCATTCGTATCATAGAGACGACCATAAATGTTGTAATTCGTTCCACCGTTTCGAGCATCTTCCCAGACGACGCAGAAGTGATTGTTCACTGAATCAAACTGAACATTCGCATCTGCTTGGCAATTCGACGCAATGCAGACATCAATCACCGAACCAAGCTGTAACAAATCACCATTTCGCGTCACAGTCCTTGCTTTAATATCCATCGTCGTGACACTTGGATCTGCGACCGTGTCATAATGCTCCCATGCGACAAAATATTTCCCCCCGCCATAATCAATCGATGGATTCTCATTTCTATAATAAAAACTACCATCATTAAAAACCTGCTCATCATCAACAATTTTATTCCCATAGATGTCATACATGGATGCTCTAATTTCTTGTTTATAACCAAAAGTGTAGGGAGGATAATAAGGCTGGCCTTCCTCCCAGGCTATCATAAACTCATTGTTCCCATAACTGACATCTGCATCCCACGTCCCTTCATTGTTCGCATGGAGAGTCGTTTTTTCATCATCAGTCCAAAAAGAAGACCAACTAAATACGCCAGGATAACTACTTTGACTCGAAGCAGAAGGATTCCCATAAAAGAGATACATCGTACTTGTCCCCATAGGTACACTTGGTATTTTTACCCAGACCTGAGCTGTGGTGCTGTTATACCGCTCAATCCAATAGTTCAACCAGGTTGTTGGATTATTTTCGTGTTTAAAACGGATATCCTGATATTGCGACTGCATCCCTGATTCATGAGCAACGACAAAATAAACAATAGTATTGGTGAGTGTCTGACCAGCAGTATTGGTTATCGTAATCGGCTTCATTTTCGTCCATGCAGGATCTGTCCACGAGGGGTACGTATTCATCATAGAAACCTGCCCAGTGGAGACAAGGTAATTATCAGATTGACCTGCGCCCGGTGGGTTTGTATCAATCTTTGTGCTATTATCAAAAAGGTCTTCCCAGGTCATTATTGATAGAGTCCCATCTTCAAAATCGTTTGTGGGCGAAGTATAAACACTGTCGTTTTTGCCATCAATGACCATCTGGCTGGTAGAGGTAGTGATCAATACTAAAAAAAGAAGGCTTGTTGTTGATTTTATTAATAAATTATGTATCTTCCTCATAAGGGTCCCCCGAACTGTATTTGTTTATACTTAAGTAATATATAAACGTATTTAAGAAAAAGAATTTTTTAGGGAGATAAATCGTCGCTTCTTTTTTTACAATACAAAAGGTCATCACTGATCAAGTAACTTATTTGAAACGAGGTTTTTTCTTTTTTTGATGAATTTGTTATGGTTTTATTTCCAATTTTTTTTCCTTTTTTAACATTAAAGAAATATCATCTAAAATTTTTTTTATATGAAGGTTTAAATACTACTTCCCCCTGTATTATTCTTATATTTGTATCGGACGAGGTAGTTGTTAATGATGAAAAAACTATTAGGTATTTTTGTAAGTATGCTAATGATTAGCGGTGCGTTAGTGAGTGCGACAAACTTGCTACAAGAAACAATAAAATCAACAATCGAACCTGGTGTAGTAACCGTCACGATCCCAGTGGGATCCTATGAATTTGTAAAAGAAAAACAAGGTCTTGGCATCTCCATAGAAAATTTCGGTCGGTTGCTCATCCCAGGAAAACCAAACCTGCCTTCGAAAATTTTTTCAATAGCGATTCCACCAGGGGCGGTAGTCGACAAAATCTCATTTGAAGGTAATAAAATTCTGATACCCGGGACTTATAAAATCTCCCCAAATCCTCTTGCAAAGCAACAATACGATGAGAATTTCAAATCAGTGTATAACCAGGATGAACCATACCCGCAATCAATCGGGGAGCTTGTAGGTACCGGTGGATATCGTAAATACAATCTCGTTGATGTACGAATCACCCCGATTATTTATTATCCACTTTCTGGGAAATTATTCTATTATCCAGATATCACGGTGAATATCCATTATTCGATACCAAATGGATTCACCTCAGCAGATATTATTGGGGATAACATTCCAAAGGCAGAACAGAAAGCAGAAGAAATCATTCTGAACTATCATCAAGCGAAGAACTGGTATCCAGAAACACCGGTAAACAGAGAGCAATACGATTATGTTATCATCACCACCGACGCTCTCACTTCATCCGTAACAGCACTTGCAGATTGGGAAAGTGCGAAAGGACGTAACGTGAATGTGGTCACCACTGAATGGATTGCGAGCTATTACGAAGGATGGGATCTCTCAGCGAAAATGAGAACCTTCCTGCTAGAAAAATACCCTTCGGACAGCTGGGGTATTCTTGATGTCTGTCTCATTGGTGATGTAGATGATGTTCCCATGCGAACCACCTGGCAAGACCCTGAAACCGATTATTACTATGCAGAGTTGTCGTTACCTGATTCTCAATCCTGGGATCCTGATGGAGATCATCAGTATGGAGAAAGCTCTGATCCTATTGATTTTGCAACAGAAGTCAACACCGGGCGTATCCCCTGGAGTGACCCTGATACAGTCCAAAGCATCTGTGAAAAAACCGTCGCCTATGAACAGAACCAGGATGATGCTTTTAAGAAAAACATACTTCTCATTGGAACGTTTTTCTGGCCGGATACAGACAATGCAGTATTGATGGAAGCAAAAGTTGATCAGGAATGGATGACAGACTGGACCATGACCCGGATGTATGAGGATGCACAATCCCCGTATCCTTGTGACTACGATGCTACTTATAACAATGTCGAATCAGTCTGGTCCACGGGGAGTTATGCGTTTGTTGACTGGGCAGGACATGGCTCACCTGATGCAGCCTATGAGTATTATCCCTCGCAACCTTTCGTTGATGAAGCCACGTGTCTTTCACTGAACGATGAGTTTCCATCCATAGTTTTTGCAGATTCCTGCAGTAACTCCGATACGGATTACCTTAACATTGGTCAAGCGATGCTGAAGCAGGGAGCGATCGGATTCCTTGGGTCGAATAAGGTTGCCTATGGAATGCCTGGTTGGAACAACCCGATGGATGGCTCAAGTCAGTCGCTTGATTATTTCTTCACCACCTGTTGCACCTCGGGAAATTACACCCAAGGCCAAGCGCTTCAATGGTCGTTACGAGAAATGTATGTCAATGACTTATGGACAGCCGGAACCTATATGGAGACCTTTGAATGGGGATCTATCTTTGGGAACCCTGATTTGAGCATGGGACCGGTTACCACTAGCGATCCACCAGCAAAACCATCCTCACCCTATGGACCTACCCATGGGACGATCAACAAACAATACACATTTACCAGCATGAGTACTGATCCGAACAACGACCAGATCTATTATCTGTTCGACTGGGATGATGGGAGCAACAGTGGCTGGCTTGGACCGTATTCATCAGGCCTCACCGTTCCGGGATCTCATGCGTGGTCCGCTATTGGTAATTACACGGTGAAAGTAAAAGCAAAAGACATCAACGGTGCAACGAGCGACTGGTCAGAACCTTTGACTATCACCATTGTCCTGAATGATGCCCCGGACACTCCGACAATAACCGGTCCTGCGTCTGGTGCACCAGGGAAAGCATATCTTTTTAAGATGCACACAGCAGATGCAAACGAAGATGATGTGTTCTACTACATAGACTGGGGAGATGGCACCACAAGCGACTGGCTTGGGCCGTACAATTCAGGGGCTGATGCTACCACAACCCATAGCTGGAGCGAAGAAGGGACGTTTACCGTTAAAATCAAGGCAAAAGACACAGTCGGTGATGAAAGCGACTGGGGAACATTGGACATAACGATGCCTAAAGAGTATCGGTTCTCAATCCAAGCTCTGCTAAGCCACCTCTTTGGGATGTTCCCTCATTTGTTCCCAGTTCTGCGGCATCTCATGGGGTATTGATCCCCACTTTTTCTCTTTCTTTTTTTTTTTGCTCATGCCACGAAGAAGTATCTGCAAAAGGTGAATCACCATGGGGAAAAAAAAATGTTTACGAATCTTTGGATTCCTAATAATTCTCCTAACAATCATCCTTGGTGGTTGCACACAGAACAATCAAAATGACTCGTATTATACGAACCAGGTTTATCTATTTAAAATCATCCCCCCAATAGGATGGATAACCAATGAAAACACAGTTGATCCCGTGAAATTTTTTTGTCCTGATCAAAACGATTACCAAATCAATCTTGCAGTAAAAGAACCAATCACAGCAAATGAAACACTAAGTACTGTCGTCGATCAGTTGATCGAGCGATATTCAACCACTTTTTTTGAAAATTTCACCCTGATTTCTCGTAATCATACGACAATAAATGGTTTGGATGCGTACGAACTTGTCTTTTCCGAAGGTCGGGAACCAAATATGTTGCAACATAAACAGGTCCTTTTTGGAAAAAACAACATAATATTTACGGTGATTTATACTTCATTAGTTAGAACCTACGGGACATATATCTCAGTCGTCAATGACAGTATAAACTCATTTGAAATGATCTAACATTATTCTGATATGAAGTGTCGAATGAGGCACCGATTCTTATTTTTTGTCTTTCGTTATATTCTTATAGGAGAAATTGTTATGAGAATAAATTTTGGAGGTTTTCATCATGAAAAAAGTAATACTCGCCATTGGAGCTACCTTACTTCTTTGCACAATTGCTCTGAGTGGTTGTAATGAACAAAAAAAGCCGGTGATATCTAATTTTGAAGCAAGACCAAATGAAATTGAACTCGGACAAATCGCTTATCTTCAATGGACAGTTTCTGATGCTACTTCAGTCACCATCAACAATGGAATCGGAGTTGTCCCATTGTCTGGAAATAGAAGCATTATCCCAACAATGACGACGACCTATACACTTACCGCTATAGGATCATCAACTGTGACTGCTACAACAACCGTTACTGTTACTGAACCAACTGAAAAACCGAATATTACCCTGGCTCAAACCGAATTTTTCATCGAAATCATTGGGGCAAAAAATAACCATATCTTACAGTCTGAAGTGCAAATTATCGCAATTAATACCAATAGTACGATTGATGAAACAACAGCTCTTGGACCAAATATAAATGATGGTGATGGTAATCAAATCTATATTGGTGTTGGTGATGCTATCACATTCGAGAACCTCTCCGTTTTCCCTGTTGGAGAACTCTGGGATATTCAGGTATCCTATAACGGTGAGATCATCGGTGAATGTTCCTTTAAGAATCCAAAGGGACCTTACGACAAACCGAATGTTCGAATGATACAATCCAATACTTCCATCGTAATTTTACGAATCATCAATGGACCACTAGAACAAGGTATGTGCTCTATCACTGCTGAAAATATGACAAGCAACGCTATTCAAACTACATTACTTGGAGTAATTATCAGTGATAATGATGGTGATCCGACGACACTTGGAATCTCTGATCAAATCATCTTCAGCTCGCTTTCACAATTCAAAGCGGGAGATGGATGGCTCATTCGTCTCGTTTACAATGGAGAAACAATTGGCCAATGTTCTTTTATCAATCCCGGTGGTATCATCATAATTCCCTGAGTAGTACATTTCCACATCAATTTCATCTTTCAAATGAAAAGTACCTAGAGAGTACAGATGAAAATATTTTCTGTAAAAACTCTAGTGAATGTAAGATTATGATATACTTCTTCAGCAGATGATAACAACGATAGATTACCATGAAAAAATATTGAACGTATGACTATGTCTAGCAAAAACAAACAAAAATGAAAATAATAAAAAAAAATAGTTGAAGAAGAAACAGAAATTACACGCAAAATATAAAAAAATAATTAGCGTTCTCTACCTTATTTCTTCTTCTTTTTGACGGTTTTTTTCTTTGCTTTTTTTGCCGGCATTGCCATCTCTCCTCCTTTTTCCATTTTAAGAATTCATATCACGTAGATGATTAAAAAGGTTTTGTTGTTTTTAGAAAAAAATCTATCA
>JALOTN010000073.1 GCA_025457885.1 Thermoplasmatota archaeon
TATTACCCAACCACACCATAACAAAATCCAGGGTCCCTCTTTCTTGACAACATTTAAAATAAAAAATGAATATATACCATCCCTACAATCGAGAGCTACAAGGAGAAGACGCATGATGGTTTTTCGTGAATGGTTCAAATTTTCTCTAAAACAAAAAAAACCACAGAAACAAAAAATATCTCCTAGTCAATGGCCTGATTATATTGTGACACTAGAGGAAAAAAATTTCACCGAGTTCATCACAACATATCCTATAACGATGGTGGATTTTTGGGCACCCTGGTGCGCACCCTGCCGAGAAATGGCACCCAGATTCAGACAACTATCAAAAACATATACAGGAACCGTAGCATTTGGAAAAATAGATATCCAAAACAATCAACACATCATCAAACGATATAAAATTTCAGGAATCCCCCATATCATCCTATTTCACAACGGCAAACCACTCACCAGCATCACCGGCGTCCGATCGATAGGCGATCTCAAAGATACTATAGAAGCCCATCTGAAAAAAACCAAGAAATAACAGACTGGTAATTTACTAGTTCCTGAAACGAAAACTCCAGGAATATTTCTGATTCATTGATGCATCTAATAAACCGGCTTTGGGACAAAATTATTTTGATTATTCCTTCAGGATGATGACGTAGGCGCGTCGCCCGATATATTTTTTCGGTGCATCCACCTTCGCCGAATTTCCGAAAGCAGTCACATTCTTCTCATAAAACGTTTCAACCTGATCAGTCAAAATGATGTCCTCTGTAGTCATCTTGATTCTCCGCATAATTAGGATATACTTGGATATCCTTAAATACTTTATCCTCGATACATCCCACCGATGAGGATCACCGAAAGGATGGCACAAGACCTCATCGAAGTGCTCGATGCGGTCAAAGAGGAATGCTTCCACAAAGAGCACTCCGTCTACCCATTCGCTGCATGGGAACACCAGCGCGAACGGGTCAAACAACGCCTCCGCGACCTCCCATCCTATGTGGACAGAGCTGCCAACCTAATCCATTGCATGACCCTAAAAGCAGGACGACCCAAGCACCTCGATCTCTCGAAACGAACCATGCTTTTCCTCTTCACCCGACTGCTGAACAAGAGCAACCGAGACATCGAAGAGCTCCTCGTACTCTTCGAACCTCTCTTCGGCTTTCAGGTCAGCTACAAATCCATCGAACGACTCTACTCTGACCCCGAAGTACGTCTCGCCCTGCACAATCTCTTCATCCTTCTCCTGCAGAACGAAGGTGTCTCCGGTGACTACGCCGGAGATGGGACCGGTTATACCCTTACGGTCACCAGACATTATCGCACTGCAACCGCCAAACACGGCCACGATTTCCTCTTTGTCTTCCGAATAATCGACATTGATACTGGCCTCTACGTCGCATTCGGATACTCCAATTCCTCCGAGATGGAGGCATTCCACAAGGCGATGGACATGCTCCGGCGGTCTGGCATGCCCATCGATTCAATGGCGCTGGACAAATATTACAGCTCCCGCAAAGTGCTCGCCCTGTTTGACAAAGAGACAACACTCTATCTTATTCCTAAAAAAAATCTAAGACGTGCCGGCATGGAATGGTCGCGGATCCTCCGACAGGCGGCAGAGGATCCTTACGGGTTCCTCAAGGGGTACTACCTGAGGAACCTTAGTGAATCTGGGTTCTCTACCGATAAAAGGCGATTCGGCGGTCTTATCCGGCAGAGACGAGAAGACCGCCGTGAATCAGCGGTTTTTTCAACAACCCTTTTGCACAATCTTTTTATCGCTCGGGTGAGGCCTGGTTAATTTTGTCCCAAAGCCTAATAAACCAAAAGATATAAATCTAAATGATGCAGTGGGCCTGTTGCGATTTGAACGCAAGTCGATGGCTCCCGAAGCCACAAGGATACCAAGCTACCCCACAGGCCCAGTGGATGGTTGCGAAGTAAGAAGAAAAAACAGATAAAAGAGTTTTCGGTGTACTTAATTGGCTCAGAGTTCTTTGAGGCTTTTTCGGAAGTCCTCGTATTTCTTCGCCAGGATGTTAATGGATTCTTGCAACGCGGTTTTCGCAGTCATGGACCCATCGGTTTCGAAGCTGAACAGCAGTTTTGTCGGATCCTTCGTAATGATGATAAAATCAGTTATGTTCTTCTCAAGGTAGGATTCGAAGAGGGAAGCTTTTGTAGGGTCTATTAATTCAAGTTTATCTCCTTTGAGTTCGACAAGATCCTTTGGGAGTTCCTCGAGGAACGCTTTGACTTCGGTCATGCGTTTCTTATCAACGGTCATCTTTGTTTCCATGCGGTAGCGTGGTGCGAGCACCACCTGCCATTTCGCATGATCCCTTCCTCGTCCAAGGACCGCTTCAACCTCCAGGATGACTCGCTGGTCTTTCATAAGCTCCACAATAGGAATCGTGGTTTCTGTGATCGCATAACTTGGGTGCTCCGGTTGCAGATCCCCGGAATACACCACACATTCCCCTTCTTTACTTAGCGTGTATCGTACGGTGCAGCTGGGGCATCCTTTTCCTTCGCATTTGCAGTCTGATCGAAATGACAAGGATGGTAAATCAATGGTAGGGATCGGAATCAAACCGAGCCGATGGGCAATCAATTCATCAAACAACGCACTCGTATTATCATAGATAATGACATCATCAATGGCAAGCTTTGGGAGCTCCGCAAGCATGATCCGTCGGAGTGAATTGACGAAATAGACATCGGTGTCCTCTATTTTCAACACTCCCTTATTTCCTTTCATCTCCACGGTTTTGACTTTCATACGTCCACCTAAATAATCTTCTTAGATACGGCGTCCTCGTTTTCCACCTTTTGGTTTACAACCATCATGGGGATGGGGTGTGACGTCCTCGATCGTGCCAATCCGTAACCCTGCTCGGACTAAAGATCGAATCGCGGTCTGTGCACCACGACCAGGGTTTCCTCCTTTCTTCCCACCTTTCCCGCTAATCTTAATATTGACACTGTCAAATCCCTTCTCGATGGCTGCTTCTGCGACCACCTGGGCGACCTTCATCGCCACATAGGGGGATCCTTCATCTTTTGCTGATTTGGTGACCATCCCACCAGAGCATTTCGTGATCGTCTCTGCTCCTGTGGAATCCGTTATGGTGATGATGATGTTGTTAAAGGATGAGTAGATATGAGCGATTCCTTTTCGTGCCATGTCTTACACCCCTTCCTCGGTTTTCTTTTCTTTCTTCGGATGTTCCTTTGGTTTGGCATCTGGTTTTTCTTCTGCGGGTTTCTCCGTAGCCGGTGGTGCTGGTGCGGGGACTGGGACGACTGCTTCAGGCTGGGCTGCTGTTGCGACGATCGCTGCAGGCTCCTGCTTTGGTGGTACGACAACTACTGGTTTGTCCTCGCCTGGTGCTTTCAGCGGCATCGCTTGTTCGGTCTTATACGCTTCTCCTTTGGGGCGTGCGGGATGTGATAGTTCGTTCAACGGTGATCGGATGGTATACTGAATCTGGGTTTCCTCCTCTTTTGCGACCATGTAACTTGGAATCGTGACTTTTTTCCCTTTCACCGCCACATGACCATGACTGATGAGCTGACGGGCTTGATAGGGCGTGCTGGAGTATCCTTTGAGATACACAAGAGTCTGCAGTCGTCGTGAGAGAACAGACTCGGTGTCTAAGGCAAGCACATCATCAAGGGATGCTCCCATTGCGACGATCCCCATACGGGAGAGATGTAACAGCAATTGATCGCTTTCCTTTTTCGCCTGTGGGCTTGCAGTCCCGAGTTTTGCAAGCAGCTCTCGAGCCTGCTCACGGTGCTTCCCTAGGTATGTTTTTGCTTTCCAGACTTCCTTGTGATTCTTTAAACCGTATTTTTTCATCAGTTCGCGTTCTGATTTGATCCGGGTCTCTTTCCAGGGGTGCAAGGGGGTATCATATTTCTTCCGTGGGAATTTCTGACTGCTCATTTAGATTACTCCTATTTCTTCTCCGACTCTTCTTTCTTCCCAGAGGCTGCTGGTGCTTCTTTTCGTTTTGAGACACCCAATGCAAGGCCTTTGCGTCCATTGGAGCTGGTGCGCTGTCCGCGTACCTTCAGACCATATTCATGGCGGACGCCCCGGTACGAGCGAATCATCTTCATCATGTTAATGTCATCCCGAAGACGGGTGGCCACATCTGTGCTGATCAAATGAATGTCCTCACCGGTGTAGGCGTCTTTGCGGTAGTTCAGCATCCAGGAGGGAGCGTATTCATCGATGTTTTCGAGGACTTCTTTGAGTTTTTCAATTTCTGTTTCTGGGAGGTTCCCGAACTTGAGTTTCCGGTCGACCCCAGCGGTGTCTGCGATGAAGGTGGCTATGTGTCGGCCGATGCCTTTTATCTGCGTCAGACCCTGCACGATGTTGTTTTCCCCGTTGATATCGGTGTTGACGATACGAATAATGTAGTTGAAATTCTCGTCATGTTCTTTTTTCTTGACGGGTTCGTCTTCTTTGGCAACCTGTTTTTGTTTTTTTTCTTTTTTCTTCTGCTGATCTGGTTTGCCGGTTGGTTGTGCCGTAGCGTCGGCATCTGGTTTATCGGGAGCTTGTTTCCCCTCTACGGGTTTTGCTTCTGCTCCTTCTTTTGGTTGCTGTTGTTTCTTTTCTTCTGGTGATTTTTCATTTTCTGCCAAGATGATTACCCCGTTTTAGTGTACAATTTTCCTCTATATAGTACTTTGAATACTACAAGAAAGTATTGCCAATAATAAAAGAGGCTATATTTAAGGGTAACCCTTACGGGTGGTTGTTTTGGTGTCTTTGTGATGTAAAGGGAGTATTGAGTCATTGTTTTTACCGTAATCGCTAAATGCAGCAATTCCATCCCGTTTAGTGAGTGGACGTGTATGTCACAATCTGACTTTACATCGATCGAGGATGTTTTATCAGGAGAAACAGTGGGGAAAACCATTCAGGTCCGAGGGTGGATTTATCGGACTCGGAGTAGTGGGAATATCGTGTTTATGACCCTGCGGGATGTCACTGGTGTGTTGCAGGCGACGGTGAAGCGGGGGAATCTGCCTGATGCGGAGTTTGAGGATGCGGTGAAGGCGTTAATCGAGTCCTCCGTTCAAATCACAGGGGTTGTGAAGGAGGATAAACGAGCCCCGGGTGGGTATGAGTTGCAGGTGACGAATCTTTTGGTGGTGAATTTCGCTGAGCCGTTCCCGATTACGAAGGATCAAAGCCCGGAGTTTCTCATGGATCAGCGGCATTTGTGGATCCGTTCTCGGAAGCTCACCTCCATTTTGAAGGTGCGTTCCACGGTGGTGGGTGCGATTCATTCGTTTTTCAGGGGTAAAGGGTTCTATGAGTTTGATGCACCTGTGCTGCAGCCGAATCAGTGTGAGGGTGGCTCTACGCTTTTTGAAGTGAAATATTATGATGAGAAGACGTATCTTTCTCAGTCTTGGCAGTTGTATGCGGAAGCCGGGGTGTTTGCTCTTGAGAGGATCTATAATATGGGTCCGACGTTCCGGGCGGAGAAATCAAAGACGTCTCGGCATCTTTCGGAGTTCTGGATGGCGGAGATGGAGGCTGCCTGGATGGATCTGTCTGATGTGACGATGCTTGCAAAAGAGGAAGTGAAGTATATTGTTTCTCAGGTCTTAGAGAAGAATCGAAAAGAACTGGAGATTTTGGAGCAGGATATCCCAAAGCTTGAAAGAATTGTAAGCGAGGAGTTCCCCACGATTACGTACACCGAGGCGTTGCGGATTCTGAAAGAGAAGGAAGGTATGGAGATTGAATGGGGAAAAGACCTGCGGACTGTTGAGGAGGATAATCTGATGAAGCATTTTTCGACTCCGGTGGTGGTGACCAATTATCCGTTGGAGATCATGGCGTTTTACAAACCCATGGATGAGAAGGATCCTCGGACGGCGCTATGCTTTGATATGCTCGCACCTGAGGGGTATGGGGAGATCATTGGGGGGTCACAGCGGAGTACGGATATCGCGGCGATGACGCAGCGACTTGAGCAGATGGGTGAATGTGTGGGGAATTATCAGTGGTATTTTGATTTACGGCGGTTTGGCTCTGTTCCTCATTCCGGGTATGGTTTAGGGGTGGAACGTTTGGTCGCCTGGATCTGCAAGGCGGAGAACATTAAGGATACGATCCCGTTTCCTCGGACGTTACTTCGGTTCAGACCGTAAAAAAAAGAGTTGATGGTATGAAAACACGGGTCCATGTTCGCATCTTTGGGAAAGTACAAGGGGTATGGTACCGTGCGAGTACGAAGCAGAAGGCTGATGAGCTAGGGATCGTCGGCTGGGTGCGGAACACGGATGATGGGTGTGTCGAGGCGGTCTTCGAAGGGGAGAAAGCGAAGATTGATGAGATGATCGCCTGGTGTTGGATTGGGCCGCAGCGGGCGCAGGTGACGGATGTGAAGATGCTGCCGTCGCATAGTGAGGAGACGTTTACGAGTTTTGTGGTGCTGTATCGTTGAGTTTTTGTTTGTTTTTTGAAGGGGAGAGAGAGGAAACATATGAAAAAAAGAATAAGGGGATACCTCTCTCCTCTCCTCACAAACCCGCGGACATCGACTCTGACTATTTAAACATATTTCAACACATGTTAACACGAGACATTTCTCATGTTGTACGAATGTCCATTAAAAGAGTTTCCAAATCCGAAGCGAAAGACTCGCTGAATTATTCACCACATCAAAGGCAGTGACTCCAAGTTCATAGGGGAAAAGAAACGAATGCTCATCCCACAGCCAACTATATGTGCCATTTTCTCCAGTATAATCACTATGTTGTACCACGTTGTCAAGATAAAACTCCACATGAGACATCCCAGAACCATTCTCATCAACAGCAGAAACCACCACGGTTATCGAACCAATCACCACAGTTATAAAAAAAATCCGAATACGACCTATAGGTGAATCACCGAAAAAAAGAAACCCTTTTTGTGGTTTAATAATCTGAACCGCAGGGGGTGTCCCATCGATGAGAATCGTAAACACCTCAGACCACTCACTTTCAGCTCCTACGTCATCTTTCAGTTTCACCCTAATATCGTACATCCCTTCATCGGACCATGCATGAACGACACAGATCTCCTGACCCGATGGATACGGCCCGAGCCATTCAATGGCGGACCCATCACCCCAGTCCCAGGAACACCAAATATTGTCCCCCTCCGGGTCTGTAACGCTGATGCAGAACGTGTAGTTCTCCCCCGGACGTCCATACAACGGTCCAGAGATATTTCCACCAGTGGGAGGCAGATTCTCCGGTACGGTAAAACACCCGCTATGCAGCGGGTCATGACGGAACATCGGCCACCCAGGACCAGCGCCTTCACCAGCCGTGAGTGCATAGGCGCGTCCATGATTGTTCGTCTCCGGATTGGAGATCCCATAC
>JALOTN010000074.1 GCA_025457885.1 Thermoplasmatota archaeon
GGTGATCTGATCCCATGTCGTTCCATCGTAGTAATCAAGGTAATATTCCCCGTCATCCGCGTTGTCCTCATACGCCCAGAATTTCACATATATTGCTGTGACATTAGATCCTGAGCAGTTCAAAGAGGAAGAGAGCAGATTCCCTGAGGCACCACCAGATCCGCCAGCTCCATCGAAATCCGCGGAGTAACTCCCCGAATAATCCCGGTCACCTTCCATATTCCAATTACTCCCCGCTGGGCTTTCCGACCAATCAGTAGGAGGCCAGCTCCCCTCAAATCCCTCATTATTGATACGAGTAAAATTCCGAAGATAAAAACGCTCCTGTAAATGAAATGACCCATTGCTCACATTGATATTGGTCTTTGTTCCATTGTGCAGGTCTGATTAGAGAAAAAATCAGGGATAAAAACAGAATCATTGACCCAGAAACACTCCTGGGTGATATTACCATCATTGCAGAGTAAAAACCTCAGGTCAGCATCCGGATCGGCTCTCCCCCAACTTGTTCCATTCACTGCCGTAATGGTCAGATCCGCACATCCAATCGTGGTGAAAAGCACAGTCCAATTTGCACCAATAATAGGATAGCTATGGCTATTCAGAATCGTGATACCACAAGGTGGATCGTTTTTATTCATTAACGCAACCATGGGAATTATGGACGCAGTACACAATAGGATCATGACGATGATGATAAAAAACCGCTTCAAACTCTCTGAGTGATGAGACCAAAAACCTCCCAACCCTATTTTCTTAAAAAACACCATTTTTGCTGGCTCATAGATTGATCCGCGTAACGTTGTTCGTGGTTGCTGAGAAATCGTTGATCGAATCGATTCCTGCGTCTGTTCAGATTCATCCGCAGATCTGAATGAATCCCGATCAAGCAAAACAGTATCATCCCCAGATAACCTGAATCGTTGATTCCGTAGGATTTTATCGACTTGCGTTTCAACATCAGATTCAGATGTTTTTGATTTTTTTTGGAATGAAGAACAACGTACTTCATAGGTAGCAGATAAGGTCCTTTGTTTCACCTTTGGTTCAAACACCCCGATAATCGAGGAAAAAAACAAGCAGAAATCACCGATGACGACTTGAA
The DNA here is from genome assembly GCA_025457885.1 of Thermoplasmatota archaeon. Taxonomy (GTDB): domain Archaea; phylum Thermoplasmatota; class E2; order DHVEG-1; family DHVEG-1; genus SM1-50. The sequence goes on from JALOTN010000074.1 coordinate 1,106, forward strand.
TAGAGATAGTGGAGGTTTCTGAGTCGTCCACAAGAATTTTTATGGTCCAACTCCCCGGATTGGCTTTTTGTGAAATGCTAAGATAAAATGAATAGGTGGTGTTTTGTTTTGAGCAGAAAGACGGATCAAGATAGATACAGTCATATCCACTAGCATCCCTCCAGACTCCGTTGTCGTATTCCCATTGATAGTAGTTCTTCTCAGATCGTTCTTGGATACTAGGTTCGGTCTCTCCATTATAGGCAATGATACAAAGTTTTGTATGATCCTCGGGTAAGGTGACATCAAAATAATGGAACACCCCAGCGATGAGGATAGAATCACCTAGTGATACATGGGAAGGTGATGTCAGGGTGGTCTGTGGGGATGCCTCTAGGCAGTTCAGACTGATAAGGAGAAATGGCAGTATCACGAGAAAGATAACTGCTTTTCTTTTTATGCCATAGGCTCGCAACCCATCCGAAATATGCATCCAAAAAAAAGAATCTCTTCTTCTTATTTATATTTTCCTTTCATTTTTTTGTTGAAGTTGAATAGTACCGCTTGAGAATTTGTACTGCTCGTAGGGTAATCCATTTACTTGGTTCATCTTTTTTTTCGATACTAACTTGGTATCGACCATTGAAAGTATTTTCTAACAACCATTGACCTTTGTTGTTTTGTTTTGAGACGACCAGGTCAACTGCTTCTTGCATCCGTTGATCCTTGTATCCAAGTGTGGTGAGGAACTCAAGTATTTCGAGTGCATCGGTTTGATACATGAGGGGAAATCCAAACCGGAGCCACCCTGGTTTTGGAACACGGTCGAGGTGATGACTGCTTTTGAACACATGATGCAGTAAAAAATACTCGGCTCCTTTTTCTATTGTTTTTTTCACGGCTGCTGATTGTTGCTGTGGTGAGATTTCAGCCAATGCTTTCATTGCTTTTGCTGCCCCCATGTGACAGGAATGTCTGCTGAAACATCCGGTCTTGAGTCGATCGTAGGGGCCTCCGGTAGGCGCCTGTGGTATCTTATCATCGAACCGCTGGTAGGTGGTGATCCAGTCAATTCCTTTTTGGAGTCGTGGGTCGTTGAGATACCCGAGTCGAATCAGGCTGAAGACCATGTTTCCGGTGAGACAAGGGATGACCTCACTGCGACGGCCTCCACCGTTTTTTTTGCTTCTTGAGTACGCAAATCCCCCACTTTCTGCATTCTGTGAATTATTTAAGATGAATTCACAAGCGTTCTGTATCTTGTCATTGGTTCCATCAGCGTATAATTCCGCAAGAATAAGGAGCTGCCAGACAGTTCCTTTGTATTTGGCTGAGTAGAATCGCTCAGGATCCTCCCAGTATCCCTTTGAGTGTTGTTTTTCAAGAATTGCAGGGACCAATCCGGTATGCATGATTTCTTGTTTTGCTTGTTGAACTTCTGGGTCGGTCTCATGTTTTCCTAAGATGCTGCGAAGAGTAATATACCGAATAGAAGGGTTGCTCTTTTCCAATAGCCAATCGGTTGGATCGGTGTTGAGATAGGATTTCCAGGATTTCATTAGAGCTGGTCTCCGGTGGTTTCTTTTAGAGTTTCATTTTCTTAAAAGCGTAGGTTCCAATGCCAATCATAATTATTGAGAACAGGGTGACAATCATAAAATCTAGCATTGGACTAAGCTGGATGGCCCCAACGATTACTTTTTCTTGTTCTCCGATAAGGATAGTGCGAATACCATCGACAGCATAGGTCACAGGATTCATGAAGATGAATGGTGCAAGCCAGTTGGGGAGGTTTGTGATGGGGAACAGGCTTCCAGAAAGGAAGAACAAGGGGAAGACAAGAAAGCTGATGATGAGTTGAAATCCTTCCGGGCTTTCCATCTGGGAACCCAGGATAAGTCCGATGCTGACTAGTCCGATGGTCGTCATGAGAAGAAATGCTAAAGAGATAGCGATTGAGGATACCGTCAGGTGTAACCCGGGCATAACCCCCACGAAGGTTAAGATAAATCCAATCGCAAAGAGTATCAATATTTGTAGCAGTGTGTCGGTGGATCCACCAAGGATTTTTCCGACAAAGATGGAGGTTCGTCGCATGGGGGCGACGAGGACTTCTTTCATGAAGTCGACTTTTTTATCCCAGACGATGTAGACGCCAAAGAAAACAGAGGAGAACAACGCAGTCTGGATTAGGACACCAGGGTAGATGAAGGTTTGATAATTCACTCCTCCAAACGATACTGCAGAACCAAGGCCTCCCCCGATGATCAATAACCAGAGTAAGGGGTTAATGATTGATGAGATGACCCGGGAGCGTTCTCGTAAAAAAACCTTTGTTTCTCGGTACCATAGGGCGTAAATTCCTTTCAGTTCACTCATGTTTTTTCACTCGCATGCATCATTTTTTCAGCCCAGCTTCCCTCAGGTGTTCCTTCTCGCATCGCTCTGCCGGTGTAATGGAGAAACACGTCATCAAGGGTTGGAGACCTGATCTCCACTGATTCGATTTTCCCGACGACATTGAGGATCTCCTGGAGATGTGAACTGGCATCCTCTAAGGTGAGACAAACCTCTCCTTCGCAAGAACTGATATCTTTTATATAGGATAGTTTTTTCAGCGCATCTAAATCTAATGCGTTGGCTTTCAAACGAATGATATCGCCACCCAGGTCTTTTTTCAGTTGTTTGGGTGCGCCAAGGACAACAATCTTTCCTTTATCGATTATAGCAAGCCGGTCACAGAGTTTGTCAGCTTCCTCCATGTAGTGGGTGGTGATGATGATGGTCATGTTTTTTTCTTTTGCTAGTCTTTCGATATATTTCCAGATATGTTCCCGGGATTGGGGGTCGAGTCCAAGGGTGGGTTCATCAAGAAAGAGGATTTTGGGGTGATGCATCAATCCGCGTGCAAGTTCGAGTCGTCGTCGCATGCCACCTGAGTATTTTTTCACCCGGTCGTCTTTTCGATCAGTGAGTTCTACAAGGTCTAGTACTTCTTTTATCCGTTCCTCCCGAAGATCACTGGGCATATCGTAGAGCCATCCATGGAGTTTCAGATTCTCATATCCCGTGAGGATCTCATCAGAGCTGGGATCCTGAAAGACGATACCGATGGATTTTCGTACTTTGTCTGGTTGTTTGATGATGTCAAATCCGTTAATGGTCGCCGTTCCTGAGGTTGGGGGTTTTAATGTCACCAGCATGAGAAGGGTTGTTGTTTTTCCTGCGCCATTTGGTCCAAGTAATCCGAAGATTTCCCCTTCATTGATCTGGAGGTTCAGGGTATCAACTGCAATCATTTTTTCGAATTTTTTTGTCAATTTTTTTGTTTCTATAATAGGCATGTTGTTCACGATGATTTGGTTGTTTTTCCTGTACGATTTTTAGTGATGAACTCTGAGACTTTTCTTGATGCATGTGTAGTTATCGGTTCTCCATGACCACTGAGCATCACGGTATAGTCAAGAGGGAGGAGTTTCTCAAGAGATACAAAAGCATGGTTCATATCCCAAGTGACGCTCTGTGGCGGACCTCTGATGATTCCATCCTTGCATCCAAGTGTGTCACCAATGAAGAGCACTTTTTGTTTTGGGTCATAAAATGCGATGCTTCCAGGAGTATGACCGGGGAGATGAAGGACAGTCAGTCCTGCAATAGTGTGCCCATCATCAAGGATTTCATCAACAGTAAATGGTTTGACTTGGAGGATAGCGCTGAGAAGTTTGAAGAGAATTTGCATTGTTTTCCGCGAGGTTTGTCGTGGTTTTTTTCCTGCAATGATTTCGGCGTCGAGTGGATGGGCTGCGATAGTAGCCCCAGTGATACGACGTAGTTCCCAAGCGTTGCCGATGTGGTCAATGTCGCAATGGGTGAGGAGAATGGTTTTCAAGTCTGTGGGTTTTTTATGCAAAACCTCGGTGATGTAGGAGAGGATTTTCTTTGTTTTTCGTGGCATCCCCGTATCAATTAGGATGAGATCGTGACCGTCGATGAGATAGCAATGGGCTGAAATGCCTTCAATCATATGAATTGTTGGGACAATCTCCATGATACACCCCCACGGATATGGAGATAATCCTGCTTCTATTTAAATTCTTATGATTTGTGTTCTTTGAGGTAAAGCAAAGAAATGAATTCTGCGGTTTTGATGTTGCTTTTTGATGGATAATGGAAATTATTAAGAACCATGGGTGATTCTGGAAGGTACTCTTATGGAGGTTTTAAGATGAACATTCCAGTGAAAAATAATGTTTCTTGGGTCGGAAAAATTGATTGGGATCTTCGGAAGTTTCATGGCAATGAGTTGTCGACGCATCGGGGTTCTACCTATAATTCATATCTGATCAGAGAGGAGAAGATTGCTCTTATTGATACGGTGTGGGGTCCCTTTGCCAAGGAATATGTAAAAAATCTTTCTTCAGAAATTGACTTAAAGAATATCGATTATGTGATTGCGAATCATGGGGAAACCGATCATAGTGGCGCGTTGCCTGAGTTGATGCGACAGATTCCTGACACACCGGTGTATTGTACTGCGAATGGAGTGAAGTCTTTGAAGGGTCAGTATCATGAGGAGTGGGATTTCAAGGTCGTGAAGACAGGTGACCGTCTTAGTCTTGGGAAAAAGGAACTGGTCTTCATTGAGGCACCAATGTTACATTGGCCTGATTCGATGTTCTGCTATCTTACAGGGGATAACATCTTGTTTAGCAATGATGCTTTTGGAGAGCATCTCGCTTCGGAGTTCATGTTCAACGACCTGGTGGATAATTCGGAGTTGATGTATGAGGCGTTGAAGTATTATGCCAATATCCTTACCCCGTTCAGTGCTCTGGTTGAGAAGAAAATCAAGGACGTCCTAGCGTTGAACCTACCGGTTGATATCATTTGTACGAGCCATGGAGTGATTTGGAGGAAGAACCCAAAGCAGATCATCGAATCCTATCTGAAATGGGCGAACAAGTATAAGGAGAATCAAATCACGATTCTGTATGATACGATGTGGAGTGGGACGCGGGTGATGGCTGAGCAGATCGCAAAAGGGATCACTCAGGGTGATGCATCGGTGGCTGTCAAACTCATTAACATTGGGCATAGTGATAAGAATGATGCGATTACTGAGGTCTTTAAATCCAAAGCAATCCTGGTGGGTTCACCGACAATCAATAAAGGGATTTTGACTGCGGTTGCCTCATTACTTGAGGAACTTCGAGGGCTTGGGTTTAAGGATAAGAAAGCAGCAGCATTCGGATGTTATGGGTGGAGCGGGGAATCGGTTCATCTTCTCAATGAACATCTGAAGGTAGCAGGATTTACGGTGGTCGATGAAGGATTGAAACTCCTTTGGAATCCAGATGATACTGGGAGAAATGCTTGTGTAGAGTATGGGAAGATTCTTGCGAAGAAGCTTTGACCCCTTTGAAAATATGAGTATTCCGTATATGTAGGTATATGTGCAGATGCATATACTGAGTTGTTGTAAAGATTAACTCGATGTGAAATTTTATAACAATAAAAAGAGGAGTTTTCTTGTTTATATTAGAAAATTATTTTAACTTCCTCTGTCATATAATTCTGCGTGTGAATCAGTAGCAAGAAGAATTGAGGGAGGATACCAGATATGGAAAGGAAATCTTTTACTTATTTGGTCTTGGTTCTGTTTATTGCACCAACTCTTGTTTCAGCAATACAGATAAATAATGACAATGACATCCTCTTGAATAATCCCCGAACGTCTTTCCTTCGTAGTCATATCGCGTATGCGTTCGCATCCTCAGAAAATTTCAGCGGGTTTGTAGAATTTTATTTAGACGACCCTGGAAATCTGAGTGGAATTGGAAATTCCACATTCCCAGGTTTTTGTGCTGGAGCAGATTTTGATTTCGAAGGAAATCTCTACGGTGGTGACTATGCAGGAGGTATTTTTTTAATAAATATTGAAGATGGAACGATGACGTTCATTGGATCATCTATTGGGATGAATGATCTTTGTTTCGATACCAGCTCATCAACTTGGTATGTAACAAGTGCAAATTGCCTCTATGTCATTGATGTCACGACAGGAGCGACCACATTTATCGGATCTCATGGGATTACAAACACAATGATTGACGTCACTTGTGATAATGATGGGAACCTGTATGGATATGATGTTCTCTGGGCTGGACAGAGCACGTTTTACTCAATAGATAAATCCACTGGACTGGCCACTCCAATCGGTGACATGGGATATGGGTTTGTCTATGCTCAAGACGG
>JALOTN010000075.1 GCA_025457885.1 Thermoplasmatota archaeon
TTGAAGTACCACCATTCTCGTCTGCTGCCTTTGTGGAATCCTTCGTCTGCGAGTTGGAGGACGTGTCTGCCGCTGTCGATGACGCGGTTGGTCCCGGGTGGTGTTGGCTCGTTATCATCCTCGGAGATGGGTGATTCGATGTCGATGGGGGGGATTTGCAGGTCTGGTTGTTGTGGTGTGGTGTTTTGGTAGATGATGTATCCGACAGATGAGACAAGGAGAATGGTAATCATACCTACGGCTAGTGTTCTTGTATGGGTGGGTTTTGGTTTTCTTTTTGGTTGTGACCCGGTGGGGAGGTGCTCGTATTCTCGGTAGCGTTTCCAGTAGTAGCTTCGTCCCAGAAACCGCCAGGTAAGGGCAGCGCCGACGAAGAGGATAGGGATGCAGACCCAGAGGGGCACGTAGATCATGAGGTTGTTGATGTCTCTGACTTGGTCCAGATGGGCATTCATGGAGTCTGTGGTGGTGTTGTAGGTAAGTTCCGCTGCTTCGCCGATCGGGTCGTTTATCTTCAGATAGTTCGCGATGATCTTTGAGTGGATGGCTGTGGGATAGTAGAGGTTGAGGAATGAGGAGAGATGTGCGGAGAGTACGAGGTGTCGGTAGACGTGGATGACGTATCCGCTGGAGGGGTTGACGGTGAGCTGGAAGGTCTCATCGCAGTAGTAGGTCTGTCCATGCCAGGTGATTTCTTTGTTGTAGACATCTGATCGCCAGACGGAGACTTCGACGCCATCGAGGTACCCGGTTTTTATTCGTTGCATATCCCTTATTAGGACGATGTTTTCTTTGCCGTTTTGTTCTCCGTTGGATTCAACCCAGCCGACTTTGAGGGTGTTGATGCTTCGGTCAACGGATGGGATACCCATGCGTCCGGCGTTCACATTGAGGTAGGAGAGGTTCGCGGTCCGGGAGTTGACCCAGTACCATTCGCTGACTTTTTGGGTGTTGTTGATGACACTAAGGACGTTGCCTTGATCATCGTAAATGGCATCATGGATTAAAGCGGTGTTGTGTTGTTTTTGGTAGTCTGAGACATGGATGACTTCTGTTGCGAGAAAGTCTTTTTCGATGGGAGCTCTATCGGGGAGGAGCCATTGGATGATAAAAGGGATGCGTCGTTGGTCGATACCTTTGAGAAACAGTCCGTTTCGCTCCCAGTAATGTACTGCTCCGGTGTCTTCCCAGCTGTAGTTCTCGGGGAGTTTTGTTTCTGAGATGACTTGTTGTGGGATGAGGTAGAGGTACGCGATCCCTCCTAGGATGAGGAGGAACACTCCGATGGCAAGCCCGACGTCCTCGTATCGTTTGAATTTTATGCAAAAGATAGCGATCACACTGGGGATAAGTAAGGAGAATCCTATGATGAGCAGAATCGTGTTCCACGGTAGGGTGTCCCAGGGTGACAACATAATTGTATCTTCGTATCTTTATAATCCTGCGATTATTAAAAGCTTATTGTACAATTCTTTCCTTATTACACCTTTGTTTTTATCACAGTATTTAAGATATTTAGGGGTGGTTTTTTGAGGGTGAAAAAGGGTGGTTTGTGTATGAAAATACTTATAGACGAAACAGTATGTAGTCTGAGAGGATCCCTCATGCCCGAAGACCCTATCCCGGTGGATATTCGAAAGGAATACGAAAAAACCATGCAGCGTGCTATTACCAAAAAGATTGGGACGATGACGATTATTGTGATGGAGGATACCTATGATAAGGCGTTAATGGCGTTCAACCTGGGGGTCGCTGGGGTGGAGATGGGGATGAATGTGTCATTGTTTTTCACCTCCCGGGGGGTCAATATCTTGAAGAAATCCTATAAACCACGGCGTGCCCGCTGGGGAGAAGCCCCGATCGCATGGAAGGAAAGCAGCATACGACGAAATGGTGGGATAGTGCTTGCGGAGTTGATGTATCAGGCCCGGGACATGGGTGCGCATTTCTATGCGTGTTACACCTCGATGCTTTCCATGGGAATCAAAGAGTCCATGTTGTTGGAGAACATCAAGGTAATCCGTATGGCAGAGTTCTTAGGTTTAACCCTGGAATCGGAGATTCAACTGGTCATCAGCTGAGGAGACATCTCATGGACCTTGAAGAGATCTTAAAGGAACGCGCCTCGATTTTTGATCGGGCGTTGACCGGGAATCTGAAACCACGGGAGCCGGAGATCTTCTATGACGCGTTGCGTTGGATCCCGTTGTCTGGTGGGAAGCGGCTCCGGCCGATTCTGGCGATGCTTTCCTGTGAGGTGGTTGGGGGCGTCCCAGAAACCACGATCCCTTTTGGCATCGCCTTGGAGTATATGCATAACTCGACTTTGGTGCATGATGATATCATTGATAAGGATAAATGGCGGCGTGGCCTGCAGACAACCCATGAGAAGTTCGGTGTCCCCTTTGCGATCCTTGCAGGGGATGCATTGATTGGGGAGACGTATCGGATGCTTTCCTATATGGCGCCTCCGGAGTTAAACTCAGTGACGTTTAAGGAGCTGATCCGTTCTATCGCGGATGCAGCAAAGGATTTCTATGAGGGGGAAGCCTTGGATATTGAGTTTGCTGGCCGGCTTGATGTGTCCATCCCGCAGTATATGCGGATGATTGAGAAAAAAACCGGGGTGCTGTATTATCTGGCGGGGAAGGGAGGCGCGTTGATCGGGAAAGGCAACAGTACACAGGTGGAGAACCTTGCGTTGTATGGCACGTTGTTTGGGTTGATGTTTCAAATCAAGGATGATTTATTAAATATCTTGACTGAGCAGATCGTCCTAGGCAAACAGATGATCGGCAGTGACATCTTGAATGGGAAACGAACCTTGATGTTTGTCCATGCGTTAACGGAGATTAATGAGAAAGATAGGAAACGGATGATGAAGACCGTGGGTAATGAAGTCGCCACCCAGCAGGATGTGCTAGAGGTTATCGACCTGTTCCGGTCCTATGGGTCAATAAAGTACGCGGAGGATAAGCTTGCGGAGTTCCGGGACACCGCGAAAAGAAGCCTGGAGATTATGGATTCCTCAGAAAGCAAAGATTTGCTGATGGCGCTTGCTGACTATAGTGTGACACGAGCCTATTAAAATCTTTTTTTTTATTAAATGAAGAATGCCCAGGCGATGATGAAAAACGCGATCAATAAAAAGATGATTGCCAAGGTGTAGGGATTCATCAGCAGCGTTCGGAGGCTCATAGGGAGAGATTTCCGTTTCTCCTTATAAATATTGTGTTTTTCTCCACGAGGATTGAGATGATTTATCTATTGTTATTTTCCCATTTCGCTGTTTTTCCAGCATAGGTTTATGTGTCCTTTTTTTCAAAAATATCTCTCGTCTCACCCAAGAAAAAATGCTGGAGTGTTCAAGAGTATGTCAAAGTATTGTCATCATTGTAACACGGAAAACCCTGATGATGCATTTTGGTGTACTACTTGTAACTCAAAAATAATCAACACAACAGTTGAAAGCAGACGAGCTGCACAGAATTCCTCTTTAGAGGAAAATCTTGATTCTTCAACGAAAGGCCATCAGGGGATGTTTGTTTTTATCTCAGTTTTTTCAATCATCATAGCGGTTGTCTGTCTCTTGGTCTATACTTTTCTGAACGGTTCTTTTTTTGCTTTTGGGTATCATGATGATTTTTCAGGGGTTGATTGTGAAATCAATGAGGATTTCTGGTTTGAAGGAATGTATCTGAACACCAGTACGGGTTGGTCATTTGAGCTAACAAAGGTAAAGGATTATTCCTTACAGGGGAAAATCCTGGCGTTGAAGACCTATAGTAAAAATGATTTTCCCTCTGATCCGTGTAATGTTTTTTCACCTGTTGATTTTTTTATGGGTGTTGATGATGTACAAACCGATACCAGCACCTATGAGTACTCGATTACTTCCTTTGATGATCGGAGAGTCGGCTGGTATCTGTATAATGATGAGATGGGACAGTACCTGTATTTCAAATCACATACAGGGAATAATCATATCATTCCGCATACCCAAGAGGTCCTTGATGTTTTATTGCACAATGTGAGTGCTGGGATGTGTATTGTTTTAAACGGAAGCTTAGTGAATTTATATGGGTCAAATGGGAATCAGTACTGGAGATGGATGACGGATACTGAAATTGGTAATTACGACTGTGAAATCATCCTGGTTGATGAAATCAGTGTATTTCCCTGTGAATGAAGTAGTGGTATATCCTTGAAAGAAGAAAAATCATTGTTGTTTCATTTGTGAAGATTGCAATGAAACCACTTATTTTTCCTGTTGATAGAATTGATTTTTTAATGGAACTGTTCGATTATATCATGTTTGTAATAAATCGAATCGATCGGCATTCATGACTTTGTTCCAGGCTGCTACGAAATCGGTAACGAACTTTTTTTGTGAGTCGGAACAGGCATAGACTTCAGTGATTGCTCGAAGCTGCGAGTTTGATCCAAAGATGAGGTCTACTCGGGTGCCGGTCCATTTCAGTTTTCCGGTTTTGCGATCACGACCTTCGAATATATCTGCGTCTTCTGAGGTTGGGCTCCATAGGGTGTTCATGTCAAGAAGATTGACGAAGAAGTCATTAGTAAGCACCATTGGTTGGTTGGTGAAGACGCCGTGTTGAGAGTCTCCAAAGTTGGTTTTTAACACGCGCATACCACCGATGAGAACAGTCATCTCAGGAGCTGTTAATGTGAGTTGTTGCGCTCGATCTATTAGGAGTTCCTCTGCTGATACAGAGTATTTGGTTTTAAGATAGTTGCGAAACCCGTCTGCCTTTGGTTCAAGGACGGCAAATGACAGAACATCGGTTTGCTCATGTGATGCGTCAGTGCGCCCTGGAGTAAAGGGAACGGTGAGGTCATGACCCGCATTCTTCGCGGCTTGTTCGACACCAGCGCATCCTCCTAGGATAATTAAGTCGGCAAGTGAGACCCTTTTTCCTTGTGACTGTGTGCTGTTGAATTCTTTTTGGATTTTTTCCAGGGTCTGGATGACTTTCTTAAGTTGTGGCGGTTGGTTGACTTCCCAATCTTTTTGTGGCGCAAGACGGATACGAGCTCCATTACCACCACCACGTTTATCTGAACCACGGAACGTGGAAGCGGATGCCCAGGCAGTCGAAACCAGCTCTGAAATCGACAGTCCCGAGGCAAGAATCTTGCTTTTGAGGTTAGCGATATCCTTGGCATTGATAAGTTCATGATCGACGGGGGGTATTGGGTCTTGCCAGATGAGTTCCTCTTTTGGGACCTGTGGACCAAGATAGCGTGATCGAGGACCCATGTCTCGGTGGGTCAGTTTGAACCACGCTCGGGCGAAAGCATCTGCGAACAACGCAGGATGCTGCAGATATCGTCGTGCGATTGGTTCATAGACCGGGTCGAAACGTAACGAGAGATCCGCCGTAGTCATCATCGGCCGGTGTTTCTTCGACGGATCATGCGCATCAACCACCATGTCTTCTTCAGCTACGTCCTTGGCGAGCCACTGATGTGCACCGGCTGGGCTTTTAACTAGTTCCCATTCGTATTTGAACATGACTCTCAAATAACCCATGTCCCATTTTGTTGGGTTTGGCTTCCAGGCTCCTTCGAGGCCACTGCTGATTGTATCGCTACCTTTTCCACTACCAAAACTACTCTTCCAGCCAAGACCTTGTTCTTCGAGGGGGGCACCTTCAGGTTCTGGGCCAACATGTTTTGGGTTACCTGCACCATGGCACTTGCCGAAAGTATGCCCACCAGCGATCAATGCAACAGTTTCTTCGTCATTCATGGCCATACGTGCGAAGGTTTCACGGACGTCACGACCAGAGGCAACTGGATCGGGATTACCGTTCGGTCCTTCCGGATTCACATAAATCAAACCCATCTGAACCGCAGCAAGGGGATTCTCAAGATTCCGCTCGCCAGAGTAGCGCTTATCACCAAGCCACTTGTCCTCGCTACCCCAGTAGATATCTTCTTGGGGTTCCCAGATGTCCTCACGTCCACCAGCAAAACCAAAAGTCTTGAAACCCATTGATTCAAGCGCACAGTTTCCCGCAAGAATCATCAAATCTGCCCAGGAGATACTTTTACCGTATTTTTGTTTAAGAGGCCAGAGCAGTCGACGCGCCTTATCGAGGTTCACATTATCAGGCCAACTGTTGAGCGGTGGTAAGCGTTGGTTACCAGATCCCGCCCCACCGCGGCCATCACCCATACGATAGGTACCCGCACTATGCCACGCCATCCGGATGAAGAGCCCCCCATAGTGACCATAATCGGCAGGCCACCAGTCCTGCGAATCAGTCATCAACGCATACAGGTCTTTCTTTAGGGAGTTATAATCGAGTTTTTTGAATTCCGCAGCGTAATTAAAATCCGCACCCATGGGATTGCTTAGTTGGGAGTGCTGGTGTAGTATCTTAAGGTTTAACTGATGTGGCCACCAGTCTCGATTCGACGTGCCGCTCCCTGAAACAGAGTTCTGCATTCTGCCCGTTACCAAGTTTTTACCATTTTTACTCATATTATATTTTCCTCCATTTTTTTTATTTTACTTCATAACAGTGCTACATTTCTAAATCATTTACTATTTTTGAATATTTCTCATGAATCATCTTCTGGTCGAACACCCAGAATTCTTGTAACATATTCTGTTGCTCCTCTGTACTGAAATACTCCATACAAGGGTAAAAAAACACTGTGTCTTCTACAGAGATGTGTTCTGGATACAATGCAACCAGCTTTTCCATATTAGAAATAATCTCTTTGATTGAGTCGTTGTTTCCTTGTACGAAATCGATGTAGGCCTCCAGAAGAGCTCCCACTGTTTTTCTGGCAAGAATATGATCATCAACCAATTTATTCATTATGTTTTTATGTTCCGTGGAAAGATTTTTCTTCGTAAGGTCTCGAAAAAGAATGTCCTCACCCGGCATGTTCCCGCGA
>JALOTN010000076.1 GCA_025457885.1 Thermoplasmatota archaeon
CCCCTCATGCTTGGATGGATGCTGCAGGAGTAGTTGTACGTTCCCGGGGTTGAGAACGTGTAGGTGAAGTTTTGTCCATTACCTAATGTTCCTGAGTTGAACAAGCCTCCTTCTGCGATGACAGTATGATCGACGTTATCGTTGTTTATCCACATGACGGTAGTTCCATTCGTTACTGTGAGGGTGCCAGGGTTGAATACTAAATTTTTTATCGAAATAGTGTTAATTCCTGGATTGTTTGGTTGTTGAGTACAGCCTGAAAGAAGGAGGATTGGTACTACTGCACTGACAATGATTAGAACATAGATTTTTGTTGAATTCAGGTTTTTTCTCATAGAATCGTCTTTTTGATATATGATTGAATGTATCTGATTATAAAACGATGATTAAAAAATGAATGAAAATCACTTAAAAAATAAATGAATTTAATAATAAATAGAAATTCTAAATATATGTATACATAGATGTTTAATAGAGGGCCGTGAATAGAACCATGAGGTCATCCTCTTATTATTCTATTAATAATAGTATGAGTTTATGAAATATATATTTCTATACTATACGTTGTACGAAAAAAAAGAAAGAAAAAAAAGATTATTCGGGTCCTACGTTGATATCAATTGGGTTCATTTTCCAGGGTGTGACTATGACCCATCCGCCGACTGGTCTTACCCGACGGATTGGCCATTGGGTTGATCCCCACCAGTTGTTGGATGCAACTGCGAGTCCGAAATTGATTTGAACAAGGACCAATGACTGCTGTGAATTATCGATATTATTATTTGATATGAAATCCCCTAAGCTGAAGGTAAACTCTATTTCTGTGATACTGCTTGATGTGATGTTATTATTTCTGATCATATTTGCTCCGGTAAACTCAAACTGGATGCCTTTCCCATTTCCTTGTATTTCATTGAATTCGATTGTGTTAAACTGAGAATTTTCGATGCGTAGTCCGACATTTGTGTTATCATTGATTCTGTTATTTGAGATAGTATTGAAATTTGAATGAACCGTAATCATCCCTTCAAAATGAATTCCGTAGATGTTCGATTCTATGACGTTGTTGCGAATACTTATTCCATTTGCCCGAAAAGCATGAATTCCCTTACCATTATTATGAATAGTATTATTCTCGATATGGGATGTCCCGCATCCGGTCAGATAGATTCCCTCATCAGTATTGTTTAAAAATTCATTTTCTGATATCGTGTTATTCTGGCCAACCTCCATATACACTCCGCTCTTGGTGTTATCATCTAATAGATTGTTTGTGATCATGTTTTCCGAGGAATAATATAAATGGATTCCCTGAGAAGTGCTTGTGAAAATATTATCGGTAAAAGTATGAATACTCGTCGCCGTATAGATGCCATCTTGCGACCCATCATTTTTTACAGTAAATCCCTGAAGTATAATACTTTCCGCGGTTATTTCTACTGTTGGGTTCAGATTATTTCCTATTATAGTCGTAACATCTCTATCTTCTCCCATTAAGATTATTGTTTTATCGACAATGATATTTTCGTTGTATATTCCTGCATAGACATATATGATGTCTCCGTTCGTGGCTATGTTGATTGCGCTTTGTATGGTTGTGTAGTTCCCTGGGCCTCCACCTCCTACATATAACCATCCTGCGGTTGCCGTCGGTTGAGGAAGAATATCTTGGTTATGTGCGCTTCCGGTTTGAATACCGATGAGAAAAAAACCTGCTATTATCAGCGAAATGCCTACTTGTTTTTTAATTTTGTTTTTCATTTTTATATACCTCCATTGGTTACCCACAAAACCATATTGTCCCCATATAAGTATAGTTGAAAAACGATTCAAAAATAGTTAACAAATAGTTCAAATTCAACATGACACGACAAAAAAATAAAAATGATATGATTTTGTTTGCATGATGAATTGTGGGAAAATTAATGTATCTTTACCACATTCATTCATTGACAGAACTGGAGGTAGATTTATAGTATGGCGAAGAAACAAACGGTAACGATTGGAAACAAAGCACCTGATTTTTCTTTGGAGGATCATAACGAAAAACCATTCAAACTCTCCGATTTCAAAGGAAAAAAAATACTATTATCGTTCCATCCACTCGCATGGACCTCAGTCTGTGCACAACAGATGCAATTATTAGAAGAAAACAAAAAATATTTTGATAAAACTAACACGATAGCGGTCGGTGTCAGCGTTGACACCGCTCCTTCTAAAAAAGCATGGGCACAACATCTCGGGATAAAAAACACGCGACTCCTCTCTGATTTCTGGCCACATGGAGCTGTCGCTCAAAAGTATGGTATATTCAGAGAAGACGATGGCATATCAGAGCGAGCAAATATCATCGTTGATGAAGAACAAAATATCTCCTTTATAAAAATATATCCAATCTCTCAGCTACCAGATATCCAGGAAATCATCCATTTCTTAGAGCAGAAAAAAATCACAAAAACAATGTAACAAGAGAAGACGAGTGTGTAATTCCTTTGGTTGAAAACAAATTATTTTTCTTTTGCTTTACTCTGACTGAAACTTTTTATGACATCATGAGAAGACAGGGTTCCTACGAGTTTGTTTTTCTTATCAAGAACTAGCAAATGATGCAGCCCGCTCCGTTGCATGATTCGAATAGCGTTCTCTATGGTATCATCCTCAAACGTGTCAATACAAGGATGCCAACCAAGAGGATCACAAGATGCCATCACCTCTTTTGCACGAGGTCCCCTCATAATATCTATAACATGAATATCTTCTATCTTTCGAGAAATTTCTGCTAAAACTTCTTTGACGAGTGCAAAATAAATATCGGTCTCGGTGATTACTCCCACAATATCGTCTTTGAATTTTACGACAGCGATATCGGTTTCAGCATTGGACATCTTAAAGATTACCTCCGCTAATCGCTCATCCTCTGTTGTATACACAATATCTCTTTTCATATGCTCTTTTATTGTATCAATGAATTTCATGGTTTCATCTCACGTAATTCAAACTCTCTTCCGCATCAGTCATCATATCACTCCTTTCTTATCCGGTGCTAATCACCTGAACTGGACATGACGCTACTGCATCATTTACGCAACCAATGAGAGTATCCGGAACATCACCAATATCTGGTGTATTTTTTCGGTATTTCTCTACAATACTCGCCTTCCGACCACTTTCAACAACAAATAAAGCTGAACAGGTCTGTTCACATGCTCCGCACTCAATACATCCGTCTTGATCTATTTTCACTATCATATTTTATAACAACCTCCTCATTCCTGTAAATGATCGGAGAGGTACAATGCAATACTTCGAATGCGTTCTGCATGCGACAATCGGTTCACCACTGGATTCCATTCCCCATACAGTTCCTGGTGATAGATTGGCTTTGAAACATTATAGAACACACCAATCGGTATCTTATCAAACCTTTTCGCAAGCTGTACCGCGTCTTCCAACCGCACTGCTGGTTTTTCAATCATCTCAACTGACGCATTAAACTCCTTATATGTATTAGTGAAAACGACACTGGGTTGCAGTACATCAATATACGAAAAACCTTCATGTAATACTGCTTCAACCATGAGATTAGCAAGGTGGTCAATACGTCCAGCGTATCCCCGAGCAACAAACGATGCGCCAGCCTCTAACATCAATGACAACGGGTTCAATGGCTCCTCAATGTTCCCACTTGGCAACGACGGTCCTTTAAAGCCTTTCTGGCTCGTAGGAGAAAACTGCCCTGTGGTTAACGCATATGTTCCATTATTATGTACAATCACGGTGATATCTGCATTCCGTTTCGCCGCAAAAATCATATGAGAAATCCCTTCACCAAACGCGTCTCCATCACCAGCAAATGTCAGCACCTTCAAATTTGGGTTCCCCAGTTTTATTCCCTGCACCGTCGCTATAGATCGACCATGAAGCGAGTACATTCCACTTAATGGCACATAATCAAAAATCTTCCCATGACATCCGATACCAGCTGAAATAATCAGATGCTTAGGATTGATACCTTGTTTCTCTAATTTTGGTATCGCCTTTCGAAACGCATTCAGAATACCAAAATTACCACAACCTGGACACCAGGTATTTTCAACAGGGGTGGTGAAATCTTGGTCCATCTATGCCGTCACCTTCTTGAGTTTTTCTGCGAGCAATTCAGGATCAAATGGTCTCCCGTCAAACTGCCGAATTGATGTAATGGGATGAATACCACATTTTTCCCGTAATAGTTGTTCCAATTGACCCGTGCTATTTTGTTCGATGATAATCGCTTTATGCCCAGAATATTTCTGTAAATGCCATGATGGAAACGGTTGTAGGTAAATCAGTTGTATAACGGAGCATTGCAAGCCAGAAACGAGGACTGCTTCGCGGACAGTCATCGTTGTTGAACCAAATGTAAAAAGGAAGGGTTCACCAGAGCCGTACTCGTTTACTGTTTTGATGTTTTCCTTAAGATATTGAACAAGACTTTCTTGTTTTGTCCGACGTTTTATATGCATCTGGGTGATTGCTTCAGCTTCTTCGGTCGTATATCCGTTTTCATCGTGTTCGTAGCTTGTCCATTTGATCATTTCCTTCGAGGGAGGAAATAAAAGCGGGGAGATACCGGAATCGGTTTTACGATATCGTTGATAGTTCCCATTATTATGTTGAAGTGGTTTGACTTCCGAAATTTTATCGGGTTGAAGATTCACGTTCATACTGCTTTCCGTCAGATGTTTCTCCGAGAGCAGGATAACGGGAGTCTGGAAATGCCAGGCGAGATTGAGCAGTTCTGCAGATAAATAAAATGCTTCTTCGATACTTCCAGGTGATGCAACAATCCGTGGGAACTCACCTTGACCAGGGTACAGAGAATGAAGCAGCTCCCCTTGTTCTGTATAGGTGGGCACCCCCGTGCTTGGACCCGGTCGTTGGCCAAGGAAGAATAGGACTGGTGCCTCAGCCATTCCCGCAAGGGAAAAGGCTTCCTGCATTAGACAAAAGCCACCCCCGCTGGTTCCTACCATACTGCGAGCACCAGTAAATGTCGCACCAATCGCCATATTTGCGACCGCAATTTCATTTTCCGGTTGTATTGTTCGTACACCCAATTTTTTTCCCTGAAGGCTAAGGAAATGTAAAATCGGAGTTGATGGTGTCATGGGGTATGCAAAGAACAAATCAAGGCCAGCAGCACTCACTCCTAAACCAATTGTTTCAGCACCGGTGAGTATTGGATCCGTATCTGTACCATTTCGAAGGATGAATTTTTTGGGGGTTTTTTCAAACACTTGATCATAAATTTCATGAGCATAACCCAAGTTATCCTGGACATTCCGCTGATATTCTTTCTGTATGATAGTATCAAGGATGGATCGATCACAAGCGATAGCTGCCACAAGTGTCGCAATACCCGCTATCCCAACGATGAGATCAGGAGTAGAATATTTTTTTGCAAGGGAGGTTATTGGTATTCCTATACCATGTTCTTGTTTTTTTATCGCATCATCATACACTAAGAGGCCATGTTCTGTGAGATGATTCTGATGGATCTTAATGCTTCGTTGATCAAGGAGGACTGCAAGATCTGCTTTCATATAGTGGCTATAAATCTTCTGTGTGGAGGTACTGACAATCGAAAAATTATGACCACCACGGATGAGGCTCGGATAGTCGTTCATCTGAAAAACGTTCCGCTTAAAACGTGCAAAGAAATTCGCGGCAACAATCCCTGCTTTTTTTGTCCCTTGACCGGCTTTCCCAGCGATAAGGAACGTGAAGAGATCATCATTCATATATTACCCTATCTATTCTTCCCTACGACACGAAACAAAATAATCCTATACCAATGTTTTTTTTACGGATTTTTTTTTATTTGATGGTGATTTCTTTGGATGATACCCAGAGACCATGGATATTGCAATATGCCGTGGCAAGAAGCACGCCTGATATCGATGTCTTAAAAGTTGTGGTGATTGCGTGGTGTGTGTACACCGTACTTGAGTTTGGACCTTGGATTGACGCTCCATGGGCATTGAATAAGAACTGTCCGATGTGGTAGGGGAATTTCTCACCGTTTGGTTTGAAAAGAACAGAAATCCATGCGATATGATGCTCAGTGGTGTTAGGATGCGCGATTTCTTTACCGATGCTGACTTTCACTTCACAGGGCTCCTCAGCTTTTATCATGTCGGGGCATTCTATTACCGGGACATGTTTTTCTTTTTTCCAATCAGCTTTTTGAAATAATTCACCTGTTTCTATTGTTTGTTCCATATACTTATCACCATCTCAATTCGTTGGTATTGTGCTTACTAGGAAAACCCTTATTAAAATGACCGAAAAACGATTAAAAAATATGTTAAAAATAGTTCAATATAAGAGATCCCATTCGCCTGTTTCCGGCATAAGAATGTATGTTTGGTTTATTAACAGGTTTTTTGAGAGCACTCATCTTTTTTCTCCCTTCGCATAGTAATAATATTTTTTCTTGCTCATATCCATCGGGAGATGATTTTGAATCAGACAGAGGAGGTCTTGGATATGACATTCTTTGTCATCTTCTAATCTCTTCCAAAATTGCTGACATTCCTTACATTTCTTAGCATCGGCAATGTACATGCATTTTATCCGATACAGATTCTTATGTTCCTCAACTAACTGTGCCATGAGATTGTACAGATTATTATCTAACATAGAGTTTTCCTCAGATTATTTATTTTTATTACAAGGGAGTTGCTAAAATCTACCTAAAAAATAGATAAAAAATGTGTTTAGAATTACTCAACATATATTTCGTTAAACGAGACTTGAAATTAGTAATAAAGAGATGTGCTTCTTTCAATTATTTTTTTATAGTTGCGACTGGGAATACTGCGCGGTCTGAACCGCAGTGATGACCCGCAGATGAAAAGTCGCATCCTTTTTTCTCCAAACAAATGA
>JALOTN010000027.1 GCA_025457885.1 Thermoplasmatota archaeon
TACCAATTATGATATGGCCCATGCGATCATGCCAACCGAGGCATTAACACGAAAAGAAGTTCAAGAGGAACTCTGGCGGTGTTATCGCAACTTCTACGGATCAATCACAAGAGGAATCACCGGAGTCCTCTCAAAGAACAAACTGAAACGAACAATATATCAGCATATGGCTGGGCAGTTCGTTTTAGAGAAATTCAGGAGATTGATTTGAAACATACAAAAACTCTTATCCTCTCAGTAACATTCTCGATTCTTGCAGCAATCCTCCTCTTTTTTATCACATGGACAGCATCGGCGAATAACTCCTCGTATGATTTCGAAGAGAAAATTGGAATAGCAACTATCTTCATACTATGTTGCGTTGCAGGCTTGTTCTTTTCATATAGACCGCGGTTGTGGCGACATCTTTTTTTACCTTCGAAAAATCAACAGAAACAAGACCAACCATGTGTTCACCGGTCTTTTCATGGTCATCACCCAGATTGTTCAACGTTTCAAAATCATATAATACGGTTAGGGAAAAAGACGAGATGCGCAGGATGCCTTGGCCTCTCCATTGGTTTAATTTTATCCATCGTCATCATGATATTCTATTCACTAATAAAAATCAATTTTACGAAAACGATAGCTTTAATATTCTTACTAGGGGGTTTCTGCACGGTAGCACTGGCATTCCTTGAAGTCCGCCACCAATGGAAACACGCGAGCATCCATGTTGGAATCAACAGCCTCCTACCGATTGGTTTTCTCCTAATCATCATCGCAGTAATCGAAGGGACCGGAGACCTCATCTATAGCTTTTTTTCCCTATTATTCTGTTTTTTATGGATGGATACTCGTATACAACTCTCTAAAGCCAAGCATAGAGTCCTCTGTAGGAATTGTGTCGAATCCTGTAAAATGTTTCAGGAAACAGTTTAACGTTTTGATAGGACACGTAGTCCAAAGATGATGATGAATATAGCGATGACAAATGCGAAAATCCAGTTCCATTGAACCGTATTAACCCACGAGAGCCAGGTGTACTGTTTTGCCATATCTTTAATAACGACCTCAAAGAGAATGACCAGACCAATAAGGATGATAATAACACCCCAAAACACCGCCCATCCGCGTCCACCCTGACCACCAGCACATTCATCTTCGCATCGTTGATCCCGTTGCCGATCAATGTCCTGTCGCGCTCCTGTTAGTGACGCTCCGCAGCTTTTACAAAAAGTCGCATCATCTTCATTTTTCGTTCCACATTTCTGACAATATGCCATTCCTTGGCCTCCAACCAATCCTCTGATAATCACTCACTCTATTTATACTTTATTTATTGTCTTTTTCTTTTGTCTTTGGGAAGATTCAATATCAAGATGACATATCCGATAAGAAGAACAAAGACGAAGATGGTCGGCAGACTATTCTCTAACGATACTGCCGCTGTTTGAAGTTCCGCATTTGTAAAATTGGTGCTCGCATCATGAAGCATCCGTGATATGATCCAACAGAACAAGGTAAAGAAAACGGCGTAGAAGAGGGGCGAAAATATCTTGATTTGGAAGAATTTTCTGGAAAGATATTGGGTGTAATTTGAAAGAATACTTAGTGCAAACAATGGTAGGATGTACGTAAGCAGGATACCCGCTACAATTTGAACCTCAGCTGTTCCTCTGTTCATGTACTCCATTACGAGAATGATCAGTCGGAACACTATTAAAAAAATAAAGCTTTCAACCAAAGGTCCCACCGGACCAAAGATTCGTTCTGACCAATTCTCAGTACGTTTACCGAGACGATCCATTCGCTGTTCAAAATGTTGTGCTTCCTTCTGAGCGGTCTTTTGTAACTGTTTTGCAGTCTGTGTCATCTGGTCCCCGATTCTTTTCCCCGCTGTTTCCATATTTTGAGCGAATTGCTGTGCATGCTGTTCAATGGTTGCTCCAACATCAGACCGTAATGAAACACCACAATGAGTACAAAATAATGCATCATCACTATTCTCCTTCCCACATTTCGAACAGTTTACCATACGTTTCTCCTCTGATAATAAACATCATATCAAATAAATCCTTAAAAATATACCTCTTAGGAAATTCTAAGGAAAAAGACAGTTCTAAAGAAGTGTTTCAATGATCAAATCATTCAGATTTCATTTGCGTCTGAGGAGATTGTTCCTCTGTATTGGCTTCCGAGACAGACTCATCTTCTTTAGATAGCTCCTGTTGTTTTTCTTTTACCACATGCCCAATTACTTTTTTTGCCAAAAATTCTCGGATTTCCTCAGGTTTTGTCGAATCAATCCCAAAATATTCAGGGAACAGACGTGTGGTTGTGAGAACCTCGGTGGCACCATGTGGTTCTGAATGAACAAGATGCATATTCATGAGCTGGTCCACGTCACCATAGATTCGTTCCCCTATCATATGCCGCAGGTTTGATTGTTTCACTGGTTGATGAAACGCAATCAATGCAAGGGTCTTCAACAAATCCGTGCGTATCTCAGGCTTTGCTACCATCATAGATTTCTCGGTGAATGTTTTTTTCACCTGCATGATGAACTTACTACCGGCTTTGACAATCTCTAGAGAGGTTTCATCTTTCCGCTCATTATTATAGGATTGCATGAGATGATCAATCGCATCGCTGACATGTTTGGGTGACATCCCCGTCGTTTCCTGGATTTCTTCGACGCTGAGTGGTTTTCCAGCTGAGAATAATAATGATTCTACGATACGGTCCTCTTTAATGCTCATTCTTCATTCCACCTAGGTAAATCCAAGGGTTTTGATAAAAATTTCTCCATATGGGAATTTCTGTTGATGAACCATGATCTTTTTTTCATAGGCGAGAAATAAGATGGAAACAAATGTTTTAATCCGTTCTTCTGCACTGTCCACCTCGCAGATCTCTGTGAAATTCATGGTTTTCTTTGGGAACTGGGAGATCTTCTCCCAGACCGCGGCGACATCCTCCTCCAAGTGATCCTCATGGGCAGATCCTTTCATCGCGCTGCGTGCCTTCTGCTCAAGAATGATTCGTTCCTCTTGCCGGAGATGATCCAGTAGTTGATACTGCTCTGATTCTTTCCTTGCTTCATCAAAAGCACTGAGCAGTTCAATCAGGGTGACCTTGCGGGTAGAATCCCGTCGTAACGGTTCCTCAAGAGGAGGTTGGGGCATTTTCATTAACAGATTGGTATAGGAATACTCATCATCATTAGCAAGCCATGAGGACGTTGGGATATCCTCCCAGCCGAATCCTTGATCGACTTCCTGTTCTTTTGTCTCCATGTTAACCACCAGATGATCGCTTTGCATCCGCAGCACCTGCCAGGCCATATAGATAATCTTCCCAGCGGTGAGCAAATCGATTTTCTCTTTTTTCGCCCGTTTCAGATACATGGTGGAGAAACTCACCAGGTCGATATCCCAGGGGTTCATATGCTGATTCAACACCAAATCAAATGCGAGAAACACGGAGCGGTCAAATGGATCCTGAATTGAGGTCGACTCACCAGTGGCTGCCGCGGTCGCCATCTCAAGATATTGGTTTATTCTGGACATATCATTGTTTTCATCGATCAATGCTTTATGGAACAATAAATGGTTTATGATATCGTTATCCAGCTCCATGGGGGAGCACCTCCTGTACATGCGCTCTGATTTCTCCTTTTGGCCCAACGGAATCCGGGTCAATATTCCCAATCATCTCTGAGATCCCAGAATCATGCATGGTCACACCATACAGATAGTTTGCTTCCTTTAGGGCGATTTTCCGAAGTGAGACACTAATGAACTGAGAATGTTCCGCTCGGTTTTTTATCATCCGTGAGACGATTTCAGCATTCACCCCATCCAGGAACATGTCAATTTCATCAAGGACATAGAATGGGCTGGGGTCATATTGTTGGATTGCGAAAATAAAACCAAGTGAGGCAATACTCTTTTCACCACCCGAGAGTGCAGCAAGACGTAAGACTTTCTTTCCATGGGGTCGTGCTTTAATTGTCAGACCACCTTCGAACACACTCTCCTCGTTCTCCAGGAGTAGTTCTGCTTCACCACCTTCCGATAACTGTGCATAAATATCCCTAAAGTTTCGGTTAATCTGATCAAAAACCTCAAAGAATCGTTCTTTTTTCTTACTGGTGATCTCACCAACGAGTTTTACCAGGTTTTTCCGTTGGCTATTGAGATGATCAACATCTTCATCGAATTTCTTCTTCCGCTCCATCTGATGCTCATATTCTTCAAGGGCACGCATGTTCACTGGTTCGAGTCCCTGCATGGTCTGTTCAATAGAGAGAATCGTTTCTTTCATCGAGTCAATGGTCGGGAGTTTTGTCTCTTTTATTTCCACATGGTATAACGCTATCTCCTGATCCAGTTCTCGGAGGGAGTCATCCAGGGTTGGTAATCGGTATTTCGCCCGGGCGATCAAATCAAAATAGGATTCTGTTTTGGTGCTTAGTGTTTCCAGCTCGTTTTCAATCCCAACCGTCTTCTTATACACCGTGTCTCGCTCTAAGGCAAGCTCCTTTGTCTTTCCACTCATGGTTTCCTCAACAGTCATGAGTGCTTTTAGCTCGTTTTGACTCTTTCCTCGGGTCTCTTTAAGTTCTTGAACCGTGTTTTTCAGGGCATCAATATCCACATCGATCGTCGTGATTTTCTCGGTGAGTTCAGTTTTCCGATCCGTCAATAATTCGATTTTCTTTTGGATTGTTTCTTGCTCGCTATGGAGCTTCAATTTGTTTTCCTGGGATTCCGTGACGGTTTTCTCCAGGGTTCGGACTGCTTGGGCGACTTCTTTTTTTGTGCTTTTCAGAAGATGTTTTCCTTTTTCTTCTTTTAAACCATCTAGTTCCTTCAGTCGTTTTTCACATTCGTTTAATGATGTCAGTATCTTCTCAGTTTCTAGATTGATTACTTCTTTTTCTTTGAGTTTTGCCTCAAGGTCCTTTGATAGGATTTCAAGTTTCCCGTGGAATTCTTTTTTCCGTATTTCGAGGTCTTTTGTCTGGATACCTGCATCGGTCTCTCCTCTGAGGGTTCTGCAGATATTCTCAAGCTCCCCGATGTCTTTTTTCAACTGCGCAAGCTCCTCTGATAACTGGTCCTGGTGTTGGATCGCTGCGTTCAACTTCCGTGTAATATCATCCAGGGTTTGCTGATCTGCGCTACCAAAAGAGAGTCGATCACTAGGTTGGCTGCCTCCGATCATCGCACCGCTTGCCTCAATCAAATCTCCTTTCATGTCAACGAGACGGACACCGCCCATGAGACGGCGCGCATCTGATAAGGTGTTCACAATGACCGTATCACCAAACACATACCAGAACGCTCCACGGTATTCCGGATTAAAGTTCACCAGGTCAATCGCAAACCCAAGGGAGCTTTCATCTCGGACAGTCATGAGTGATTGCGCTCGTGGTTTCCCAACAATCATCTTGTTTATCGGCAGGAACGTTGCACGCCCTAACTTTTTCTTCTGCAAGAATCCAATAGCTTCAGCTGCTGACGCATCGTCTTCAACAACGATTGCCTGCATTCGTGGTCCCGCGGCGATTTCTAAGGGAAGTTTGTATTTCTCATCGACCTGGGCAAGCTCTGCTATCGTCCCACGAATGCCTTTCAGCTCCCCGGTGTTCCGTGCTGAAAGAAGGGATTCCACCGCAGAATTGTATTTTGCTCCAACGCTTTGTGCAGCCTCACGTTCTGCTTGCAGTTTGGATTGCTCCCTCTGTAATTTGAGGATCGCTTTTTCAAGGTCAGCGAGCTGTTCTGTTATCTCTGATTCCCGTTTCTTTTTTTCAAATAGCTGTTTTTCTGATTCCTTAACCTTTTTCCCGCTCTCCTGTTTCCCCTTCTGCAGCTCTCCGGTTTGCCAGTCGATATCCTTTAGTTCAAACTCATAGGTGGATTTTGTCTCCTGCAGTTCCGCGATCTGAAGATCCAATGCATCCTGTTTTTCTTTTAGCCGATCTCGTGTCAATTCATAGTCATGTTTCTCGTTTTGTTTATTATTATACTCCTCCCGCATTTTCACCAATTCTCGAGTGATATCCATAGAAGTATCATCAGATTGAGCGATCTCATCACGGAGTTTCCCTAGTTCTTCTTCTTTTGTCTTCAGCGCTGTTTCAATTTCCTGGATTTTCGTTGTTAATTCTTCTTTTTGTTTGGTGTACTCATCAAGTTCTTTCGATATCTCCTCAAGTGATGTTCCGAGGGTTTCTTTCTCTTTTTTCTTCTCAGCCACCTCATCATTTGAGTAGTTGATGCGCTCATCTACTTTAATGGTCTCTGAGCGTAACGCATCAATCTTTTCTTTAATGTCGGATGCTTCATTACCCCCGGCAGCACCAATCTTCTTCTCAAGTTCATCTAATTTCTTCTGCAGTTCTGCGTACTTGGTTTTTTGGGTCTCTTTTTGTTCGATGAATTTTTTCTGTTCTGATTCATAGGACTCGATCTGTTTGTTCACCTCAAGGATCTGTGATTCGATTTCCTGTTTTTTCTTCAACGCGACCATCGCTTTGGTTTCATACAATTTATCCTTCAACTCTTTGTATTGAAACGCCGCATCACGGTCTTTTTTCAACTGACGAATCTGACTGGTAATCTCATTAAGGATGATGTCGATTCGCTCCAGATTCTTATCAACGTCCCCTCGTTCTTTCTCAGCTTTTTCGATATCCTCATCAAAGGTGCTGATTCCCGCGATGCCATCTATGATTTTCCGTCGTTCGACTGACCCCATCTCCACAAGACTGGTGACGTCTCCTTGTTTGATGATGTTATAGCCTTCCCCTGAGATCCGAGCGTGTGTGAGGAGATCAATAAACTCGGTATAGGATGCCGCACGATCGTTTATGTAAAAATAACTGTAGTAATTATCAGGATTATCCTTCAAGGGAGCTCGTTTAATCATCCGGGTGAGGACAACCTGATCAGCAGCAATCGGCATTTTTCGTTGCGAATTATCAAAAACCAGGGAAACCTTACAATATTTCGAGGGGTTCTTCCGGTTTTTGCCTCCGTTGAAGATAAGATCCGTCAACCTCCCTGCTCGCATGACCTTGGAGCTTTTTGGTCCAAGCACGAAAAGAATCGCATCGACGATGTTGCTTTTCCCGGAACCATTCGGTCCGGTGATAGCAGTAAAACCAGGGTAAAATGGTACAGTCAATTTATGTCCAAAGGACTTAAAATTTTCCATCTCAACTTGCTTAAGGTACACACTCATCCCTCTTCACTAGAGAGCACGTCCGCTCCAATGTTATCGTTATACGGCATCCCAATAGGGAGAAACAGAAAACTGTATATAAAATTTTGGAGAAAAGAAGATTTTTCATCTTATTTTTATATATTGAAACCAATGACAGTATTCTCCCAGAGATATGTTTTTAAAGGTAGACGATGTTATAAAAATTCATACAGGGGACTTGTAGTGAACTTAAAAGGATTGACCATTGGAACGTTTCTATTCTTGATTGGAACAATTCTCCTCCCCGCCTCAGCGCAGAACTCATCTGCACCACCTCTAAGTGAGGATTGGCTCTATGTCGGTGGGAGCGGACCGGGAAATTACACAAATATCCAGGACGCTATTGATGATTCCAGTGACGGAGACACAATCTTCGTCTATAATGGAACCTATGTCGGATATGTTATCATCAACAAAGCAATAACTCTCGTAGGTCAGGAGAAAAATACCACTATCATCGTTGGATATTTTGCCTATACCATATCCATTATTACCGATTCAGTTCACATGAGTGGATTTACCATTTATAATAATGCGACCCGCGGCGAGGGAGTCAGAATAGACTCATCCTATAATATCATCACCAACACCATCATTGATATCCCCAATGATAGGATACGACTCTATGGCCATCATAACACTTTTTCAGGGAACATCATTAAAAACACCTATCTCTACATCTCTGGAGATGACAATATTGTCACCAATAACGTTTTTTCAAACGAGTATCATAACCCCTTCATCGATGACATGTATGGGATTTATCTTATGGACTGCTGGGATAACATCATTTCTAATAATTCTTTTTACAACTCAGGTGTTTTTATTTCATTGGAAAACATTTGCGATAACCTTGTGATAGACAACATCGTAAACGCTAAACCCCTCATCTATTTCTCCAATCAATCCAACCTGGTTGTTGATGACCCTGCTGGACAAATCATACTCGTCAATTGTACGAATATCACCATTCAAAACCAAGAAATAAAGAACACCACGGTCGGTGTTCAAATCGTTCAATCGAATGCTTGTCGCATCTTTTCAAATACCTTCATGGGTAATCATTATGGTATATGCCTGAATGGGTGGAACAACTCCATTTTCATTAATTCCATCACAAACAATTATTATGGGATAGACCTCTCCGGTCATGACAATGTTATTTACATGAACACCCTTTTGATGAACCGCGATGGTATGTATCTTGATGACACTGATAATAACACACTCTTGGATAATACCATCACAGGGAACGAAAAAAGTCTCCTGTTAGACTTTGGCAGCGATTCGAACGATATTTTCAACAACATGGTTCAAAATAATACTGAAGCGATACAAATCTCCGGGGATAACAACCATATCGAAGGAAATATCATCACACACAACAATGACCATGGGATACTCTTGATTTCGAGCGATAACAATGAAATCAAAAATAACATCATCACCGGCAACAACGGAAATGGTCTTCTTTTTTCTAATTGCCACTATAACATTATAATCAAAAATACGATAACAAACCAGAGCCATGATGGTATCAATCTTCTCGGTGATGATGCATCGATCTCTGAAAATGTACTATCGATGAACACCAAGAACGGAATCAAAATCAGAGGAAACAATGCAAGTATCTCAGATAACACTATAACATTCAACACTGGTGATGGGATAATACTACAAGGTGAACAAAACAACATCTCCAATAACACCATCACCAATAATTACAATGGTGTCTCTGTCTTGAACAGCAAGTCTACCATCATTACTCAGAATATGGTGTCAGAGAACAACGAATCAGGTTTATGTTTTAATGCATCTGAATATTGCATCATCTCAGGAAACAGAATATCAGAGAACAAACAAGGACTCTATCTTCTCGCTTCAGGGAATAATACCGTGGTTCATAACATCTTCAAGAAAAACACACGACATGCGTTCTTTATGAACTGCAGGAATTGTTGGGATCAGAATTATTGGGGGAGACCACGAATATTACCAAAAATTATTTTTGGAAAGAAAATCATACAAAACGAATGGATCGTTCCTCTTATTGACTTTGATTGGCATCCAGCAATCAAACCCTGAACCAGTGTCTATACCACAGGACACCCCATAAAAGTTTTTACCTTAGTTTCTTCCGTTTGATCATAAACAATAACCCAATTGTAAGTGCGCAGAGGAGGATGAAGAATTCAAAACCAGGGGTCGATTTCATGACCGGCACTGTAAGAACAGACGTCATGGAACTCGTCAATCCATCATCGTCTGTCACTTGAAGAGAAATCGTAAAGTGCCCACCTTGCGTATACCGATGGGTCGGATTCTGAAGTGTTGAACTGTTTCCATCACCGAAATTCCAACGCCATTCCATAATCGACCCATCCGGGTCATAGGAGGAATCAGCCAGCTGAATGTTGTCTTCCGTTGTCGGCTCAGGTGGTGAAAAAGAAAAACCTGCAATCGGTGCAGTATTCTCCTCAGCAACCAGATAAGTTATCTCAAGAAACGGTGAATAATCATTATATTCCTTGGTTCTAAAATACGTCATTGGGATATTTGATTGTTTCCAGCTACTTTCATCAGCTATTTTCCAACCATAGAACGCCCGCTGCTGAATAAGATCTTGAACATCATTGCTGACATCCCAGGTCATCCAATGTCCTTTCGAGCTTGGGACAAAAGCATTACCCGAAGGAATTATCGCATATGATGGCTGTGTTTTCCAATTGACAAACTCTTCAGTCCACGTGTTTTCAATGGAATACAAACTAAGATTTCTTCCTGCAGGGTCCGTCCCAGACCAGTTATAATAATACAAATGAAGAGAAGCAGAGAGAATGACTGCCGACGAAGGGATAGAGAAAAGATCAAACTTGATTAACGAATCTATTTCATTGAGGTTCTGACCATTCGCTCCAAAGGCATTCCTGACAGCCATATCCATGGAATACCCAGATTGAGCCGAGGGATTATCATTCTTAATCATCGTATCATCCACTGGTTTAACAACAACTGTTGTTGTTCCAGCACAAGTTGCTGTTGATACACTGACCAAACTTAGAATAAAAACAACAAAAACTCTATAGATGTGGCTTGATTTTTTCAAGTAATCTCCTCTCCGTTTTTTATTTTCCCAGCCAATGTATTCAATGTTTCCTTAAAAACATATCTTTAATTTGAGAAAAACAAACTGTTGTATTACCTACTAGCTTTATTAAGAATCAAAAAATATGGTGTCTCAATCCGAAGCGTAGTCAAGAAGGTGTACGATGATAACCTGTGAGAGATTAACAAAAACATTTCAATCGGTCACCGCAATACAAGACTTATCCATCACAATCCCTGATGGGTGCATCTTTGGTCTTCTCGGACCAAATGGAGCAGGAAAAACCACAACAATGCGGATGCTTTCCTGCCTCATCCAACCAACATCAGGAAAAGCACACATCGATTCGTACGAGATAGGAAATAAAGAAGACGCACAACACATTCGTAAGATGATTGGTTTACTCCCTGAGGTACCCGGACTTTATGAGACCCTCGGGGCTTACAAAAATCTTGATTTCTATGCACAACTCTATGGTGTCCCAAAAAAACAACGGGAGGAGTCAATTCAAACGACGCTTACGAACCTTGATTTGTGGGATCGACGGGACGAACCAGTCGGGGGGTTCTCAAAAGGCATGAAACAGAAGATAGCAATCGCCCGGGCTCTCATTCATGACCCGAAATATATCTTCCTGGATGAACCGACCGCAAGTCTTGATCCAATGGCTGCGAAAGTAGTCAGAGAATATATCCTTGAGCTGAAAAAAAAAGGAAACACCATCCTGATAAACACTCATAATCTCTCAGAAGCAGAACGGATCTGCGATTCGGTTGCATTGGTGAAAAACAGGATTGTGAAGGTAGGGAACCCAAAAGATCTCGCAAAAGGATTGTTCACAAGAACAATCAACATCACCATAAAAAAAATCCCTTCGACGTTACTAAAAGATATCGAATCATTCTCCTTGGTTTCCCAAGCACATGTCCAGGGAAACCAATTAATTCTTAATGTGAAAAACCCCGAGGAGGATAACCCGCAGATTATCACTTGGTTACTCAAACAAGGACTTCAAATACAATTTATCTCAGAAGAAGAGCATTCATTAGAGGATGTATACCTAAAACTTATCGAGGAGGCAGGTCAATGATACGCTGGAAAAACGCTTGGATTGTAATGCGAAAAGACCTTGCTGAGTTCAAGAAACAGAAATTCGTCATCGGATCTATCGTTGCTATGCCTATCTTCCTAGGGGTCGTCCTGCCATTAGTCATGTTCGTACCCATGGTGACCATGGTTCCCCTTGACAGACCATGGGATATCAACGGATTGCTTGAAATCGGGAACCTCCCAGATGACGCTACGATTCCATGGACAAACAAGACGATTCAGAACGGTTCCTTTGATTCAACAATCTTAAACCATACGAAAATTCAAAATACCTCCTTGACACACTGCATCATCGACTCATGTATCCTTGAAAACACTACGATACAAGATTCAACCATACAGAAAAGTGTTCTTCATGATTCTATCCTCATCAATGTTACCGTGATTCGCGCAGAAGGAGCATCACTCGACGGTCGAAACATTCTAGCCATTTCATCAGACCTACGATTCATTAAAACAAAACCATCAGAAATCGATCAGGTCCTACCAATGATGTTTAACATGATTCTGATGATTTTCATTATCGTTCCTGCGACCCTCCCGACCATCATTGCCACTTATAGCATCGTTGGAGAAAAAAACAATCGAAGCTTAGAACCTTTGTTGGCTACACCGACAACAGATGGAGAGTTGCTCACAGGGAAGATTTTCTCATCGTTCGTCCCATCAATGGGTGCAACATACCTCGCATTTACATTAGGAGTGGTTCTGCTAGATATTGTGTTAATTCCTAAGGTAGGATACCCAATCCTTCCGAATCTCACCTGGATCTTGTCGATGCTCCTTCTTGCACCAACCGCTTGCCTTATGAGTGTCCTTGCATGTGTCCTTGTCTCCTCAAAAGTGAGCGATGTCCGGGCTGCACAGCAACTCGGGGGATTTGTCATCATGCCTGTTGTCCTTCTCATGCTTGGGGTACTCGCAGGATTCATTTTCCTATCACCAGTGATGATATTCATCTTCGCAGGGCTTTACGGGGCACTTGACGTCGGTCTTTTTTTGTTTGCAAAAGCCATCTTCAACCGAGAAGCGATCCTCACAAAATGGTCTTAGACGCCCTCAAAAAGGAGGAGTCTCATACCCAAATTCCTTAATAGCAAAACCCCATTTTTTTTCAATTTTTTTCTTTGATTCTTCATCAACAGTATATTGGTCTTTTTTCATATTCCATTGAGTCCGAATATAAGAGTCAAACGAAGCTTCAGCACCCTGAAAACCTTTGAGCTGTAACATCTCATAGATTTTCTTAATCTCCTGAAATGGTTTTGTGATGAAATCCTCATAACGAACCTGGATGAGATTTCCGTTCGGGATAAGTTGCCGTTCCTTCAAATATTTTTGAGTCAAAGCAGTATACAGATTCATCATACTCTCCTCTACCACCTCGATTTGAGGTGGTTTTTGGACACAGAAACGAGGTATCGTTATTTTCATAAACTTCATCATGGAATAGTACAAATCATAGGGATTCCTATAAAGAAAAATGAACTTCGCATCAGGAAACATCTCCAGGAGAATCTTTATTTTCCCAGTGTTATCTTGATTCTTCAATATAAGTTGCTTTCCCTCTTGATAAAAAGTGATTTTCTTAAGAATATACAGATAGTAACGTTTCCATTCCTCGATGATCTCCTTTGATGCATGGTCCATGCAAACGGATGAATTGTAAAACTCCATATTTTTTGGGAAACACCATCCATGATAATATGAATAAGGACAAAACGCACCAATTGCATACTGGTCCTCTTGGGGATAATCTGCATGCATAGGTACATTATCCATTGGTCTTTTTTTTGGGATACTTTGACTCACCAGAGGTTTGAAGAGTTTTTCGCCTCCAAGGAAGACTCCCGGGAGGTACGCTTGGAATGTCGTTAAATACCCAAAATTTTTATCCTGTGAAAGGACGTTGTGCATATAGGTTGTTCCACTACGCCAATGACCGATAATAAACAACGGTGGATGAGTGATTCGTGTCTGCTCGATGTGTTTATCGAACTGTAATCGTTCTTTTATGTAGAACGGGAGCATTACTGCACTCAAACTCATAGAATAAGTCAATCGCGGGATATACTGTACATGAACCTTGAATCGATTTTGCGCAAGAAGAAACAGGAGGTTGGGGAGTGTGTATCCCGGTAAGGGAGTGTTTTTTACAAAAAGTGCTTGTTTTCGTAGATCGTCAAATTCCATTGGGCAGGGATATTTAAGGCTCCGTTATATTAAACTTCTGTCCACCTGAAAGCTGGTTTGATGCTTGTAACAGAACATATATATATTTAATCAATGAATAATAACACATTATCTGAATACACGAAAAGGAAGAATGTTTCCAAATGAAAAAAGGTTTCATCTCGACACTCCTCTGCATTATCATCGTAAGTCTTTTTTGTGAAACCCCAACAATTGCTCTCTCTGGCTCTTATTCTGCATCTCAACAGTCTTTGACAACCTTGCTTGATGGCCAAATATTATTTGCTCCGATGAACTCTTGGACCACATATCTTATCAATAATGAAGGTGAGGTCATTCACACCTGGGAGAGTACGTATTTTCCAGGAGAATCAGCATACCTCTTAGATGATGGAAGCCTCCTTCGGACAATCAAATTATCATTTGCCTATGGTGGCGATGGCGGTGGTATTCAGAAATTCAACTGGGCAGGATCGTTACTGTGGAATTATCAATATTATACGGATGACTATCTAAGTCATCATGATATCTGCCCATTAAAAAATGGTAATGTTTTAATGATCGCATGGGAGTTTAAAACCCGAGATGAGGCGATCGCTGCAGGACGAGACCCAAATAAATTAACAGGCAACAAGCTCATGCCGGATCATATCATTGAGGTGAAACCCACAGGGCCAACAACAGGGGATATCGTGTGGGAATGGCATGTGTGGGATCATCTCATTCAAGACTACGACATGACTAAAGAAAATTACGGTGTTGTAGAGGATCACCATGAATTGATTGACCTGAATTATGGATATACTACTGCTGATTGGTTGCATACCAATGCAATCGATTACAACGAAGAACTTGATCAGATTCTTTTAACAGTACGGAATTTCAATGAAATCTGGATCATTGACCATAGCACCACTACGGAGGAAGCCGCGGGTCATACTGGGGGGAACAGTGGAAAAGGCGGGGATCTTCTGTATCGTTGGGGAAACCCGCAAGCCTATCGGGCAGGAGGACAAAGCAATCAGAAATTCTTTCTCCAACATGATGCGTCCTGGGTAAAACCAGGATATCCTGGGGAAGGCAATATCATCGTATTCAACAATGGTCTTGGACGACCCGGTGGGAGCATCACTAGTATTGATGAAATCATCCCACCAGTCGACGACAATGGAACCTATTATCATGAACAGGGAACAGCGTATGGTCCATCAGAACAAACCTGGACGTATACCTGTGATTTTTTTGCACTTATCATCGGGGGAGTGACCCGATTAACGAATGGAAATACTCTTATCTGTAATGGACCTGGGGGAAGATTCTTCGAAGTAACACCAACCGGTGCTACTGTTTGGGAATATACAAACCAATATCCGACCCCGGCTACTAATAATGTGTTTAGCATTCAATACATCTCAGAAAATGAGCCACCAGATCCTGAAGTACCAAACCTGAACTGTGAAGGTATTTTATCCTGGACAAGGGTGAAGCCAGGGGAGACCGTGACAGGAAGTTTTATGGTAGAAAATATTGGAGGGGTGGACTCCTTTTTACACTGGCGAGTGAATGTATCAAACCTCAAATGGGGAACCTGGTCTTTTGAACCGGAAACCGGTGAAAACCTCACGCCCCAGGAGGGTAAAATAAATATCCATGTAGCTGTCCAAGCTCCAATGAATCAATCCACAAAATTTGAAGGATACATCATGGTGGAAAATTGTGATGATCCAACCGATTTTGATGTCATCCCTGTAACCTTAAAAACTCCAACGAAGAGTTCTTTGATATTTTCAATTTTTCATTGGATGCTTACCAAGATGAACGATTTCTTTTTCTATATGCACAATATACCAAAACCATCCTATTATGTATAAATTTGGGAAAAAACTATTTATAGAGATTGATAATTAAATATATCATGAAAATTGACAGTTACTCTCGAGGATGGAAAGTTTTATTATCAGGAAAAATTCGATTAACGATTTTTTCCATAATTTTCCTTTTACTAAGTACTACTGTGCCGTTGTCATCATCGCAACAAATAAACCAAACATCGTTACCTCTGAATTTTACGGAGGGGCAATTCTTATACTCCCCAATGTGGACGACAACAACATATCTACGATATCCTGATGGGGCGTTGAACCATTCATGGACAAGCAGCTATTTCCCTGGAATCGCAGTCTGGTGGCTTGGTGATGGAACCATTCTGCGGACAATCCGAACTGGCTCTGGTGGAGGAACAGGTGGATCTGGTGGGGGTGTACAAATCGTTGAATGGGACGGGACGATTACCTGGGACTTCCGGTATAATACGGGTGGTGTGCTGTCGCATCATGATATTAAAACTTTACCGAACGGAAATATTCTTTTGATCGCCTGGGAGACTAAAACCCGTACTGAAGCGATCGCGGCAGGAAGGAATCCCAGCTATGTGACCAGTTCAGGATTATGGCCTGATCATGTCATTGAGGTCCAACAAACAGGGCCAACAAGCGGGGAGATCGTCTGGGAGTGGCATGTCTGGGATCATCTGATACAGGATTTTGATTCATCAAAGGAGAACTACGGGGTGGTCGGAGACCATCCTGAGCTTGTTGATATCAATTATGCGACCTCAACACAACAGGACTGGATGCATACGAACTCCATTGATTACAATGCAGACTTTGATCAGATCCTCATCAGTGTGCATAATTTCAATGAAATCTGGATCATCGACCATAGCACTACCACAGATGAAGCCGCAAGTCACACGGGAGGGAACAGTGGGAAAGGAGGAGACCTCCTCTACCGCTGGGGAAACCCGATGACCTATGATGAAGGGACAACTTCTGATCGAAAGCTCTTCAGTCAGCATGACTCTTCATGGATTGACGAAGGATGCCCTGGTGAGGGAGATATCCTCATTTTCAATAATGGAGCAAACCGCCCCGGAAGCCATTATTCGACGATAGACCAGATAACCCCCCCGGTGGATGAGAACGGGCAGTACTATCTCGCACCAGGAACCGCGTATGGACCAGAAACGCAAACATGGATGTACATTGCGAATCCTCCCACGAGTTTCTATGCAAGTCATATCTCCGGAGCCTGGCGACTGGAAAGTGGGAACACCCTTATCACCAACGGAGAATCAGGAAAAATCTTCGAGGTGACTCCTGAGGGATCCACTGTATGGCAATACAACAGCGGGGGGCAAGTCTTCAAAGTAGTCTACATCCCACCTGAAGAACCATCACCACCGCCTCAAAATGAAACTACACCAAATCTTGACTGCTCAGGGAGCCTCTCCTGGACAGATATCAAACCAGGAGCCACGGTCGCAGGGAATTTCCAAATACTAAATATCGGGGATAACGAATCACTCTTGAACTGGACTATTGATGCCTCATCAATATCCTGGGGAACCTGGTCGTTCACCCCAGACTCAGGAACGGGGTTAACCCCTGAAGATGGCTCTCTCACCATCCTTGCAACAGTAATAACACCTGATGAGCCGGATTCAGTATTCGAAGGATCCATCAAAGTAATAAACATAGATGACCCGACAGACTATGATTTCATCATCGTGTCCCTTTCAACACCACTAAAAATCGTTCCACCCTGGATCGAATTCCTCCAACAGTTCCTCTCACATATCCTCCAGAACCATCCGGTGCTCCAAGCATTACTGAATCAGTTCATCTCATAACCCAAACACGGTGGGGAGAATACGAGGGAAGAGACTGGAGAGGATAACAACACCGCATCCGCTCCTCATCTGATTCTTTTCTTCAGAACAAATGAATTTGTCAAAGATTTGGGAAGAATGTTTATTAAGAAACGACGAATAATCAGGACAAACTATGATACAATCTACACGGGGGTAACTGTATCTCTTCCTCAACCTCGAAATCCCAGGGGAAATATATTTTTGAGTCACCAACGGACTTTGAAAAAGAATTCCCCAATGAGCTTCACATCCATCAAGTACACACTAAAAAGGATTTCAAGATATTCTATAACATCCCTTTTCATGTGTACAAAAACAATCCATACTGGGTTGCCCCTTTCTGGAGTGAACTTAACGGTTTTTTCAAAAAAAATAATCCGTTCTGGTCCCATGCAAAATGTGCTTTGTTCATCGCAAAGAAACAAGACAAATATATCGGTCGCATCGCAGCAATCATTGATGATGCCTACAATAAAACAACTACAGAAAAAATAGGATACTTTGGTTTTTTTGAATGTATCGAGGATTACGATAGTGCACAACAGCTGTTACAAGCCGCAGAAGAATGGCTCCGGTCAAACAAAATGAACATCATGCGAGGCCCCATCGATGGCCGCATCGATGTCGGATGCGGTTTTCTCTCCCAAGGTTTTGATTTACCACCTAGTGTGCTTTCAACCTATACCCCTGCCTATTACCTTACCTTTGCAGAACAATATGGCCTTAAAAAAATCCGGGAGTTTATCCACTATACCATCGATTTAACCAAACCCTTACCACCACTACTTGAAGAAAAAGCACAGCACTGCCGCTCCTCAGGTATCCGATTACGCTGCTTCAAACGACTCCACACAAGAAGCGAACTACACTGGTGGATCCCTCTTTTTCTGGAAACATTCTCAGAGCATTGGGGATTTGTTCCAGTATCACCCGCGGAAGTACAAACCAGATTTGGTGTACAACAGCTACGATGGTTCGTTGACACAAAATTATTTCTCATCGCGGAGGTTAACGGTACGCCAGTTGCCTACCTATGGTCAACACCTGACTATAACCAGGTGTTTCACAAAATGCAGGGACGTCTTGGTCCCTGGGAAGCACTCTTATTCCTGCTCAAACAACGCACGATAAATACAGGAAAACTCCATTTCATCGGAATCCGCAAAGAATACCGTCATCACAACATCGGAACATTACTGAATTACCAAGCATTGCTGGAGATGAAAAACAGAGGTTACATCCGCGCAGAGGTCGGATGGATCGATGAACAGAACACGATTGCCCATTCAACCATCACCCTTACGGGAGCTACCGTGTATAAAAAACATCGTGTCTTTGAAAAACAACTCACAGATTGAACCCCAAAAAAAAAGTGACCTATATGAAAACAACTCATAAAAAACAAAAAAACCAACAGACGATTCAACATCCCTTGTTTGGTATCTCAACCCGACAATGGATTCAACTTGTTAAGCAAAACAGAGGCATCGACCGAAGATTCCTCCATCGCGCACTCTTCATCACCATCATATCCATCGGGTCCGCTCCGATCCGTATGTTGTTTTCCCTAAAATATGGAAAAAAAATCAAAGAAGTGACCGTAAAAGAACCCCCGATATTTATCATTGGACACTGGAGAAGCGGAACAACATATCTCCATGAACTCCTCAGTTACGACCCACAGTTCTGCTACACCACCCTCTGGAGCACCTTGTTACCAGAAGGCTGCCTCATCCTAGAACCCCTGAAACGATTCCTCGCACGATTCCTCCCC
Source organism: Thermoplasmatota archaeon (assembly GCA_025457885.1). Taxonomy (GTDB): domain Archaea; phylum Thermoplasmatota; class E2; order DHVEG-1; family DHVEG-1; genus SM1-50. The sequence goes on from JALOTN010000027.1 coordinate 19,153, forward strand.
TCAGAACGACCCATGGATAACATAAAGGTCGACATGGATGGACCCTATGAGGATGAAGCAGCACTTGCTGTTCTTAATCCCTGGTCGTTTTTCCATTGTCTCCATTTCCCCAGGAATGCAGAAGAACAATATCAAAAATCCATTCATTTCCAGGGACTTTTACCTCAAGAAAAAAACCAATGGAAGGCAACCTATTTACAATTCATCAAAACAATTCTCTTCATGAACCCTGGAAAACGATTCCTCTCAAAAAACCCACCTAACACGGCTCGCATCTCCACCATCCTTGAGGTGTTCCCCGACGCAAAATTTATCCATATCTACCGAAGCCCCTATCTCGTGTATCTTTCAACCAAAAAAATGAGACTACGTGTGTTAGATAAACTCGCGTTACAAGAAGCCTCAGAACAAGAAATAGAACAACAGGTTCTGTCCAACTACATCCGTCTCATGAAAAGTTTCTTTGAGCAAAAAGAAAAAATCCAACCTGGTCGGGTCGTTGAAATACGGTACGAAGACCTCATTAAGGACCCCATGAAACACCTCCAATACATTTATGACGCGCTCCATATCCCGGGTTTCGAGAAAGCAAAACCTGAGCTGATGAAATACTTAGAACGTCAATCCGAGTATAAGACAAATGTCTATTCCATTGATCAAAAGATCCTTCAACATGTCGAAAAGAACTGGAAATTCACCATTGACCGATGGGGGTACACCCCGCCTACGTGAATCACATGCCTGAAAAAAAACCTTCGGAACAGATACAATCCTCAAACAGACATACCATCCGTGTCGCCATCCTCTCAGATGAACTGTTAGGGTGGGGATCAGGGAAACGAATGTTCCCTGAGATCCTCCAGGGGTACACCTGGAAGATGAACCAAGAAACCTATACCATCACAACACAATTTCTCTCTGATAAAGATATATTGCATGGAGATCTTAGGACAGCAGATTTCGATGTCTTACTTGTTCCAGGTGGAGGCGTGGGAGACGGTCAGTCTATAACAAAAGGATTCCAACACCTTCGAAGTGTCAGAAAATGGAAACACAACATCGCATCGTTTATAAAAGACGGGGGAGGATATGTTGGAATCTGCGGAGGTACCGCATTACTCACTGATTTAAAAACAGGACAAAAAAAACCACGTACGTTCCTTGAACGGCAATATCATAAAAGCGCTCTGGGAGTCACTTGCGTCTCCTCCTATTACAAAACCCTCGCGTTTCCCTTGTTCTATCCTTTTCAAAAAAACCATCCACAGAACATCGGAGCGACCGCTTATGTGTTCTCATTTGCACCTGGGACAACCACAGATGGTATGAAAATTCATACGGGGGGTGCACCAATCGATTTTCAACTCCATACGAACCATCCGATTTTATCAGATGTTCCACAACAAACTGAAAGAATCCGCTGGTGGGCAGGACCAGCGTTGATCGTCCCAGAACATCCAGACCGAGAAATCCATATCCTTGCGCGCTACCCGAAACTTGATATTTCTGAGACACCCACTCTCAGAATTCACGCGTGGAGATATACTGGTGGCATCCATGGTCTTCTCTTGGCATTCTTCAGAACAGCACGATACATGAAAAAAGAAAAAATGTCCCTAAAAAACCTTTTTTTATACACTTACTATCTCGCGGGGAAATGGGAGCTTACCGATAAGGTCATCACCCTGGATTATTCTGACAAGCCAAGCATCACTGCTGAGGTGTATCCGAATGAAAAAAAAGGAAGAATCCTTTTGTGTACAGCACATCCTGAATATATGATCTGGTGGGGAGGTCGCATAAAAGAAAGAACATCACAGAGGTTCCCCTGCCTTGGACAAGGTCTGTATCAATGGGAAGATATCACTCCGTTAAGTAAGGATTTTTCCAAGGAAATCACCCATACATGGTGGATGATTCGAAGATTCGTCGCCTGGTCAGCAAAGGTTCAAGATAATCACCTGCCGCCTATCGAAAAAGGTACGTTAACGAAAGATCAAGCGTCGCTTTCGAAAAACAACCTTTGGGACGGGAGTCTAAAAAACCAGATGGATAAAATCTAAAAAAAAATATTTGGTTTTATTCCTCTCATTGAACTTTGTCACATTCTTCCTATACCCGACCGCTTTTATAGAGCCATACAATTAAAAGAATCACAACGAAAATAATCACGCTTATCGTAATACCAAGCCACGGGGTATTTAGGGGCGTCACGATCTCAATGTAAGGTTCAGTTACACCTAAGGCAGGATCATACAAGTAGTCCCATTTCCCATCACCATCAAGATCAATCAATTGTTTATCATCTTGGATACCAAGTATCGTTTTTTTATTAGTTATCGGATTGTAAAACGCATCACTTCTTCCATCATGATCAGTATCGACGAGATAATATAGGACACCATCAATCGTCACACCACGAAGGTCATCTGAGGTGATATCAGCCCCTATCGCCTCATCAATCACATCCGATAGATTGTTTCTATTTGCATCAAGCAGAATTGTCGCCAGGGTCGTATCAATAGCCTGGAGAGTATTTGAATCGGTTACTGTCAAGATCACAGTAAAGGTTCCTGCAGATTCATACGAATGCGTTGGTGAGGCTCCATATCCATAGGTTCCATCCCCAAAAACCCAGGTGTAGTTCACGATGTTTGTAGCAATCGCATAGCTTTTCGATCCATTGAATTGTATGTTCTGATACGTCAACCCATGATACGGTCCTGCAGCATCCGCAACCGGTGCCTGTTGCTGGGAACCTCCCATAATAACGATAACAATCGCAGTATCATTATCCCTCAGATCCTCCTCATCCTGAACTTGGAGGTTCACCGTGTAGTTTCCTGGCGTTGAGTAGACATGAGTGGTCTTCGAGAGTAATAACCAGTTGGTATCCCACGTACCATCATTGGTCCAATCCCATCGATAACCAACAATTTGGACATCATCAGAACTTAAGCCTGCGTTGAAGGTGATGGTTTGATTCACATACCCACTATAGGGGCCTCCTGCTTCAGCGATTGGTGCTTCACCTTCCGCTGGAGGCGGGGTTTCTTCTCCGCCACCGCCATCACCCTGGGTGGTTGCTTGTGCACTTGCATAGGTAATCGACCAGACACCTAGACTCGAGTTCCAACTCCACGCTCTGAAATAATACAGAGTCCCTGGGCTTAATCCCGTAACTGAGCATGAGGAATTCGTCCCATTATAAACAGTGACTCCATCGGATATGTTCTGAGGATAGCTTCCTGTTTTCCGTTGAATTCTTGTGTAATTCGCATACGTTCCTTTCGTCCATACAAGGTTGATTTGACTCGTACTTATCACTGAAGGGGTGAAACTGGTTGGCGCAAACGGTGCTGTGATGTTATAGGTGCTGCTGTTTGTCTCTGACCAAATCCCACTTGAGTCATTCCAGGACCATGCTCGGAAATAATATCTTGTCCGGTCGGTGCAACGGGAAGACTAAACGTCGTATTACTTGCGGTTTCATTGGTGGACGACCAGAGATGACTGGTCTCATTCCAAGACCAGGCTCGGTAATAATACGGGGTATCTTCACTCAAGCCTATGTCTGAGAAAACACTTGATGTCCCATTATAGATGTTCACTCCATCGCTGATGTCCTCCGGATAGCCGTTGGTGCTTCTTTGGATCCGCGTTTGCGTCGTATACATGCCTTTACTCCAAGAGAGACTGATTGCATCTGTATCAACCGTCGATGCTGAAAAATCGGTTGGAGCAAGAGGAATAATCCACGTCATGTTACTCCCAGTTCCATTGGTTGTAGACCACAGCCCACTTGAGCTGTTCCAGGACCATGCTCTAAAGTAATACCGTACCCCTGGGGTGAGACTTGAATTTGATGTTGAAGAACCTGTTCCGTTATACACCAACGATCCATCAGAGATACTTACGGGATAACCCCCGGTTTTTTGCATCACTCTTGTATGTGTCGCTCGAAAACCATTTGTCCATGACAAGTCAATTCGGGTTGTACTCATAGTGGATGCAGATATGCTTTGCGGAGCTAATGGACCAGTCCAGGTGGAATTAAAAATACTCGCGTTGGTTGTTGACCATACCGAACTTGTGTCATTCCAACTCCATGCTCGGTAATAATACGTTGTGTTCACACTCAACCCTGTGTCTGAATAGCTGGAATCTGTCCCATTATACACCGCGGTTCCATCCGAGATACTCGCGGGATACCCGGTGGTTTTCCTTTGGATCCTTGTATATACCGCATAACTTCCTTTCATCCAGGATAGATTAATCCGGTTGCTTCCAATGGTCATGGCTGTAAAACTCGTTGGAGCGACCGGGATATTCCAGGTAATGTTATTGTTGGATGCATTCGTCGATGACCACAATGAACTTGTTGTATTCCAAGACCAGGCTCTGAAATAATACCGTACACCAGCAGATAGACTTATGTTTGAGCAACTCGTGCCGGTCCCATTATACAGTAATACCCCATCAGAGATACTCATTGGATACCCGCCTGTTTTTTGCATTACACGAGTATATCCTGCATGGGCACCTTTCATCCAAGTAAGACTAATAGCATTAATCCCAACAGTTGCAGTCGAAAAACTCGTTGGTTCTAACGGAACCCCCCATGTAAGCGCATTGTCCGTGGCATTCGTCGATGACCATAGTCTGCTCGTGCTATTCCAAGACCAGGCTCGATAATAATATTGTGTATCTTCATCCAAACCGGTATCTGATTTGGTATTTGACGTCCCATTATAGATATTCAGCCCATCACTTATATCTGTTGGATAACTTCCGATGTCTCGTTGAATCCTTGTATACGTCGCATAGGCTCCTTTTGTCCATGACAAGCTGATTTCATCGGTTCCGACGGTCATTGCAGAAAAATCACCTGGACTGAGGGGTACGATCCAGGTGGTGTTACTGACACTTGCATTCGTCGATGACCACAGCCCGGTCGTGTTATTCCAGGACCAGGCACGGAAATAATACCGAACCCCGGGTGAAAGCCCTAAGCTGGGGCAAGAAACACCGGTGTCATTATACACCAAGGATCCATCAGAGATGCTGTTGGGGTATCCACCAGTTTTTCTCATCACTCTCGTATATACCGCATTGATTCCTTTTGTCCATGATAAATTGATTTGAGTTGTACCAACAACCGTTGCAGAAAAATCAGTTGGTGCCGTCAGGCTGATATCCCCGGTGACAAGGGTTAATGGTCGCAGATCACCACCTGTGGTAATATCTCCAAGGGAATCATACGGCAGAAGGGTATCACCTAATGTGTCGTTATCCCCATCAATCCCTGCGTAATCAGACCAATAGTTCCCACCAAGAGAAGAACCCCCAATGATATTGTATCCAGCAGTCTTTGCGATATTCCAGACATTCTCAGTGTCATCTCTTGCATTTTGAGCATTCTCAAAAAAGTTATTGTAAATAAGATTATTATATGACGATGTAAGAGAAATCCCCACACTGCAATTATCAACAGTGTTATTTTTAATCCTTGGTTGACACCAATCAGAAATTGAGAACTCCTCAGTTTCCAATCCAATTGTGCAATACGAAATCGAATTATTGGAAATCATGAATGAATTCAAATCAAGATTGTTATTTTCTCCGCCGAATACACAAGGACCAATAAATATTCCCGACGCAGCATTAGTTATCACATTACGAGAAACATCAATGTCTTGTAGTATAACGACCGAGTCTTCACTCATCGAGTTGCCTAATCTGAAGGATGAGATGTTGTCTGTGAGGACAATCCCATAGACACCGCTTGTGATATCATTGTCATTCATGGTGATATTGCTGAAGGAGCAAACAGATGATCCGGAGAGGTTTTCACCTAACAATAACTGTGAAAAATACACACCACATTCTCCACTTTGTATCTGATTATTATTCAGATGAATATCATTTAGAAAAACCGTTGCATTATCAGAAAGTTCAAAACCAATATAGGAATATTGCTGGATATGGATTCCATTTATGGTGACATCAATAATGTTGTTCATAATTTGTAATGAACCAAGCACGCAACTTGACTCTTGAGACAGCGTATCACCACATTGATAGTAATCGATTAATATTGCATTGCCCGCAGTAAGATCATTTGATGAGATGTTCACCAGACCGACGACAACAGAAGTAGAATCCTGAAGTTGGTATCCGATGTTATCCATATAGAAGACTATCGCATACCCCTCACTTACGACAATGGTGTTTCCTTCGATATGACAATCACCAAGGCTCACTGAGGCATCATCCGAAAGATCATTGATGTTTGATTGACTTATTTGAATCCCATCTGATGAAACTGAAGAAGTGATGTTGTTGTTCATCACCAACATTTCTCCAAATGTACCTATGGTCGTTCCACCCCAGCATTCAGCTTTATACTGTTCTATATAGAATGCCGCATTTCTTTGGTTCCATACCGTATTGGAGGAGACGACAATATCATCCACAGTAACACTATCATTGGTGAGATGGGAAAGAGAACCAATGAAATACACCCCATAATTTCCGCTATTATTCTTATAAATAGTGTTATCCGAAAAAACAAACGATCCAATCGAGATAGACCCATCGCCTACCCAACTAATGGAATTTTCATTGTATAACACCGCATAGGCATGCGAATCATTTAGTAAAAAGGTATTATCGGAAATCATAGTATCTCCGATGGTGACCGTCCCACTATGATTCTGATAATCTACTGCTAAAGTCATAACAATGGCGCCATCATAATCATTTATGGTATCAATTAAAAAACGATTGTTTTGAATCACATTGTCATAGAGTTGATAATTCGTATTGGTCGTGCACGTCTTTGTGTAATTACAGCTGATGCCATGGCTATCGAGCCAAAATGTGCTATTCGTTATGGTCAACCCAGAGAAATTACTCAGAACCCCTCGAGATGAATTCGAAATATTGATATTGTGAATTGTCACATTGTTGACTGCGATGACGCATCCGTTCCCTCCATTTCCATCGAGGAGTGGTTGGTTTGGACCAGTACCTACACCTCGTATAGTGACTGATTTCGTAATCATGATATTTTCTTCATATGTACTTGAGTTGACCTCAAGGATATTCCCATCTACGGTATCGGCGTCATTAATCGCATCTTGAATTGTTGTGAAAATCTCTGAGGTGTTGATGTTCTCTACCGCTGGCTCTCCGGCTGGGTCACCGACTGCATTTTTCTCAGTGAAATTCTTCAGAGTGGTAAGATCCATTGATTCTTGTCGGACAATAGTATTTTCCGGTATAAGATTGAGAAGTGGGAGAACCACTGAACTTATTAATAGGAACAAAATGATTACAACAATTACTTTCTTTTTTTTGTCCGTTTGGTCGAATTTCATAATCCTTCCTCATCCACCTTCAATCATTTCTCGACATATCATCATAAATGGAAAGTCTGATTATCTCTATCAGGATTGATTTTTTCCCATCCATACTCCTTTCAGAGGTGCATCTCACCATCATTGAGATGAAATATATAAACTGATAAATCTATTTAAAATCTGCTGTTTAAATAGATAATAAAAAAAACAATCCTTAGTTAATTGAGTTGTTCAGTCTTTTTTCCCTAATGAATTTGACCTTCTATGCTCCACTTTTTAAAAAAAAAGAAAATGAAAAAATGCCGCAGGAGGGGATCGAACCCTCGACATCACGGTCTTCAGCCGTGCACTCTCCCAGCTGAGTTACCGCGGCAAAAAAATAATGTTTTATCTCTTTATCCGAGTTCTTTGACAATGTCCGCTATGGTTTCCTGCATTTCTTTTAATTTCTGTTTTAACATTGGGGTTGCTTTCGAAGCGGACTCCGTCGTCACCGCTCCCTGAGGAGATGGCTCGATAAGTCCTTCCTGCTCCAATATCCGTAACGAATACCGTACCATATGCTGTGGATGTTTGGTTAGCTCGGATAGCTTAATAATACCCGCCGGTTCGTTTTGTTTCAATGTTTGAAGAACAAGCACATGCCTTTTTAAGATATCGAGCTCCGTCTCGATGACATTGGTCAGAACAATCCTTTCTTTTTTTTCCGGTTTCATTAAAAAACCCCCAATCCTTCGATACTTGTTAACACACGTAATAAAGTTCCTATATTTAAAATCTCTTTTATCACCAGAGTAAAACATCAAGAATCAATCGTAAAGTACATTAGAAAGAATGCCTTATCGAACGACAATGGCACAGTACCTCATTACAAAATGGTTTGGAACATTCCTTTGTGACGGAACCTCAATTCAGAAAGAAATCCTTTTCCCAAAAGACGTAAAAGAAATCATGCGACGACTGCGAGATATCGAAAAAAACATGATCCTCGCAGAGGAAGAAACTCTCGCTAAAAAAACCGAGGTTCTTATCAATGAAAGACGTTTACAACCACTGGGATCTTATGTAAACGACGACTCAACTTTTCAGGATATTCTGATACGACCAGAGGACTATGGATTTACCTCTGAGCTGCTTCATGATGCATCTCTGCTGCTTGCTCAAGAACGAGTTGATGAACAATTACAAAGCGAAGATCTTCAGGTTATTCAGATGGTCAATGCTCTCGATGACCTTGTTCAGACGGCAAATCTCCTCTCTGAACGATTAAGCTGCTGGGCTATGCTTCCCACCGCAAAAAACAAAGTCAAACCCTTTGAAAAAACAATCACCGCGGTCAATGATGAGATCCAACGGTTACAAGATCAAATCGAGTTAGACATGAGGACCTTAGCGCCAAATACGAGTGCCATCATCGGGCCGCTTATTGGAGCTCGACTTCTCGCAGTTGCTGGTGGGATGCAACGGATGGCTCTAATGCCTGCTTCCACTATCCAGATTCTCGGTGCTGAGAAAGCGCTCTTCCGTTTTAAAAAAGAAGGAGGAAAACCACCGAAACATGGAGTAATCTTCCAGCATCCGTCAATCAACGGTGCACCAAAAATGGAGCGGGGAAAGATCGCACGGCTTTTTGCAACAAAGATATCGACTGCGATAAAGGCAGATTTTTTCACAAAAAGAGACATCCGCAGTGAGCTTCAAAAAGACATCACAGAACGTCTCCAGGAAATAAGAAAAAAATAACTGACTTGAAAAAACCGCAGCTTTATTCTTCTTGTTGGAGGACTTTTAATTGTAGGTCCTGGAGTTCCTTAATATATTTATCAAGCTGCTGGATTGCGGTGAGTAGCTTATATATCTCCTCATCCTCAGGGGCGGGAGGGACCGCAGATTGTGGAAATTTCTCTTTCTTTTTATGGAACTCAGATGTGTCATATTTCTTCTGAAGAAAATCACGGGCGGTTTTAAGGTTCTTAATTTGTTCTGAAATCTCTTGAAATTTATTCATGTTCCCATTCCTTTTTGTTCATTATTCTTTTTTGTTTTGAGTGCACTGCTGTTGGTAATATCTTTGGAGATAATAAGAGTTTTGGAGAAAATGAATCAACCCTGTTGAAGAGCATCCCTTGTCTTGACGGCGACACCGTGTTGGAATGTCAGCATCTCATTTCTCGTGAGTAGTGTTCGACCAACCCCGAGGAATGTATCTTGTTCATCCACTATGACACATTCGTCATATGGGCGAAGGTGTGGATCGCAATCTGAGACGAACTTCGCAAAAAGGCTTTTTCCCTCTTTGATAAAAGGAACAGCATCATCTACAACCACGACTCGTAAGAGTGGATATTTCATCCTTTTATGCAACCGCAAGCCACCGTCGATCTTTAGGGTGAAGAGCCCATCCTCCGCACGCATGGAAACCACATGAGACCCGTCACACAAAATATTACGAATCTTACCGGTCTGTTTTGATTTGACTAATCGGAGATCACCAGAAAAGAGAACGTCTGATGCCCCTACCCCAAACTGCATGTCAGCAACTGCAGAGATCCGCCGAGTATCAAAATCAATCGGATGCTTCAACGGACCCTCAGAAGAAAATACCATCTGATCATCCCAATGAAGAATCGAAGAACCCTCCAGGAAATTCTCCATACGCTGCTGAGCTATTTCCCCAGTCTCCTGGTCAACACAATTTGGGAATACTGATTGTGCAAGGGGATACATCTCATCAAGTTCCATGGGAACAGGACCAAGCGAGGAACGCACCACAAGGTTGACGTTTTTATGTGCCAAAATATCCGTGATTTCTTTCGAATAAAACATTGAATAAGGTTTAGTTCCCTCAGGGAACACCACGGTTTCTTGGAAGAACGGTGTATATCTATTAATCAATCGCTGATGATACCTATAAAAAATCGGACGATGGATCGTCTGCGGGCCGGTGTAAAATACCGCTGTTTTTTTACTCGTCGGTTCATGATGCTCAAGCCATTGGAGATGCTCTGGTTCGTGCAACACCCGCACAGCCTCAGACAGATAAGGGTTTGCTGATGCACGCTGCTCGACAAGATCCCAAAGCCAACCCTCTGTCAAAGCAACACGGATAATCTTCAATTCCATGAAACTGACATACAGGTTATGCAACGCAAGCTGCAAGGTCCGGTCTTTCTCATCAAGTTCCATCAGTGATTCTTTGGTGTATTTTGAACAGATTGGGCAACTGCAGGGTAACTCAGAAAGATCATCGAACTTCTCCGTCCCCCATTGAAAAATCATCCGTCCATCGTTGGCATATTTTGCGTACGCAGAGGAATCAAAAAAATCACAGCCTAAAGCGACAGCCAAGGAAAACACCAAAGGATGCCCCGCTCCAAAAAGATGAACGGGTTTGGAGGGATCTAAACCTTGTTTTGCTGAGAGAATGCAACGAACTAGATCGCTATATCGTTGGTTCTCCATGAGTGGGACGACCCCGCCAATGGGGAAAAAATCCGCTGAGAGAGTGCTTAGCTCCTGTGCACATTTTCGCCGCAGCTCTGGATAGATGGACCCTTGGACGGGACAAGCGAGAAGCATCTCACCTTTATGGGGGAGGCTTTTTCGAGCCCGTTCGATTGTTTCATTGACCCCCTGTTCAGAGGTTTCTCTTGTCTGATGAGGTGTTCCAAAAACATCAAGGATCGTGCCGATATCACTACCGATATCGCGTTGGAACTGGACGATTTCCACAGGATCAAGATGCACATCCCCATACACATAGTTCTGAAACGTCCCAGAGTCAGTCATAATCGATCCATCAAAATCGATAAGCGCATGCACCCCAGACTCTAACGCCTGCTTCTTCAATTCCGGGTTCTTATAAATAATATAAGAGTTTGTAATAAGAATATCTGTACCAAACCGTTTCTTCATCTCCTTTGGAGGAATAATCATTTTATTCGGATTTATTACCGGAAGAAGGTTGGGGGTGGTAACCGTCCCATGTTTTGTGGTGAAACGACAGAGACGTCCTGCCGCATCCCGTTCCTTTAATTCAAATCTCATTGTTTCTGCAGTCTCGTAAAAGGACCACCCTCTTAAGGTTTTAGTGTGACAGGATAGGAAATCAAGAAGAGATCCGGGATACTCTTTGTACCTTAGGCAATCTGAAGAGGGTCCATGACTCGCCGCAGCGTAGCTATCGCAGATAAGGATGCCATGTAACTAGATTGAGGATTGTTTGGATTTGGCATGTTCTCCACCTCTGCACGTAATCTCCCAAAACGACCATGCGCTAGGATCTTATGATTAATTCGTGTCTCTACAGGATCAGCGACAATCTCTACCTTGGTCTCATCAAAACCAACACCGGCTAAGGAGAGACATGCGGCGACATTGATGTTTTTCGGGAATTCCTTCACTGCGTCTCGTGCATTTCCTTTGAAGACAACGGTGCGTTCCTCTACGGTTTTCCCAAGGGAAGCAGGTGGTTTGGTCGTTACCAACGTCACACTATCGAGTTTCTCGATGCTTGCTGCAAGGACACCATCGATCCCACAGACAGCACCTGAGGGGAGATAGATTTTCCGATGATGTTTACGAGCTGTCGTCTCAAGTTTCTTTCGTAAGGAATCATCAAATAAGCTTCCGATGCTCATGATAATGATATCTTTGCCTGCCTCAAGGACTTTGGCTGCATATTGAGTGACAGCCTGTTGAGATGCTGCTTCGAAGACGACATCGACTTCCGATAAGAAATCCTCCACGGGTTGAATTGATGCTTTCTTCAGTTTCAAACAGAGTTTCTTTGATGCAGCAGGAAGAATATCAAACAAATAGATTTTCTCGATATCGCTCATCGCGTCTGCTGCAATCGCAACATCGGTCCCTATTGCACCACATCCGATAATGCCAAGTCGCATAGTAGGAATCTCCCAAAACCTTTAAACAGGAATTACCTATAAAAAATATTGTTATGGATGACATCGATCGATTCCTACGTGAGGATGTAGGGAAAAAAGGTGATATCACCTCTGATGCATTGTTGACCAATGAAAAAGCACACGCATTCATCGTTGTAAAAGAAAAATGTATTGTCGCTGGCTTGGAGGAAGCATCGCAGGTGTTTCAGAGAACAGGAGCAACTACTCGTTTGCTTTTCAAAGACGGAAGCCCTGTTCGAAAGGGAGACCAGGTGATGCTCATCCAGGGATCTGCCCGCTCCATTCTTAAAGGAGAGCGTCTCGCCTTAAACCTCATTGGTAGGATGAGCGGGATTGCCACGGAAACAGCCATCCTGGTTCACCGATGTAAAAAGATTAATCCCCATGTCTCCATCACCGCCACCCGAAAGACCACCCCAGGGTTCCGCAGATTTGAGAAAAAAGCAATCATCCTTGGAGGTGGAGAGCCTCATCGGTATGGTCTTTATGATGCGGTGCTTATCAAGGATAATCATCTGAAGATGATTGGTTCGGTTGAAAAAACGCTTCGTACGTTACGAAACCATCTTCCCCATTCGATGATCGAGATTGAGGTGGAAAACGAAAGAGATGCATTAACCGCTGCCAGATTTGGTGCGGAAATCATCATGCTTGATAATTTCGATCCGATAAAGGGAGAAAAAGTTGCTGGGAAAATCCGTCAAATCAACCCTCGAATCATCTTAGAAGCTTCCGGTGGTATAACCGCAGAGAACATTGAGAAATATGCATCATTTGTCGATCGAATCTCTCTTGGATACCTCACCCACTCGGTGAAAAATAAAGATTATTCGTTAGAAATTATCAAAAAATAATATCTGGTGAAAAACGCCAAATTCTTTATATACACCTTACCATTTGACCCTTACGAATAACAGGTGTCAAGCGTGAACGAAGAACGCAAAAGTTTCCTAGAAAAAGCTTGGGGTTTTCAACACAAAATCGAAGAGCGGCAGCAACGCATCGGAAAAGGAAAATACGGAAGAGTCTTAAAGATGGCTCGCAAACCGACCAACGAAGAGTATGAAAAAACCACGAAAATCACTGGGTTAGGGATACTCCTCATTGGGGCGTTAGGTTTTGTTATCTATATCATACGGGAAATTGTTGCACCCTGGATTCTGAAGGCACTTGGTTATTAAGAGAGTTGATCGTATCTATGGAGAATACTAGTTCTGAAACCACTGACACTGAGAAATCTAGTATATTCACGATTAAGACACAAGTCGGAAAAGAACAAAACACGGCAGACTTAATCAATAGCAGAGCAAAAAAAGGGAAACTGAATATCCCCTCCATCCTTGTCACCCCTGACCTCAGAGGATATATTTTCGTCGAGGCATTTGACGAAGAATTGATTAAGAACATGATTAAAACTATCTCCTACGCACGAAACATGCTGGAAGGAAGCATCCCAATTGAACAGATTGAACATTTCCTTGCTCCTACCTCAGCAGTCGCGAAGATCACCGAAGGAGATCTTGTGGAGATGATTGCTGGACCATTCCGTGGTGAAAAAGCAAAAATCACCCATATCGATTATTCCAAGGAAGAAATCACTGTTGAACTCTTAGAATCTATGGTTCCTATCCCGATCACGGTTCGTGGGGAACAAGTCAGAATCATTAAACGCAAAGAAGAAGACAAAAAGAAGGAAGATAAAAAGGAGTAAGAGAACATGCCAGAAACCATTGAAGCACTCATTGACGGTGGAAAAGCAACCGCAGGCGCCCCTCTGGGTCCCGCGTTAGGCCCCAAAGGTGTCAACATCATGCAAGTCATCAACGCCATCAACGATAAAACGAAACAATTCCAGGGAATGAAAGTACCCGTTAAGATAATTATCGATCCAAAGACAAAAGGCTTTGAAATTGAAGTGGGAACACCCCCAGCGGCCTCTCTTATCCTGCGTGAGATAAAAGCCGAGAAAGGATCAGGGATTCCTTCAAAAACCAAAATAGGGAACCTTTCGGTTGACCAGGCAGTGAAAATAGCGAAAATGAAGTTTGATACTATTCTAGGGAAGGACCTGAAACATAAGGCAAAAGAAGTGATAGGTACCTGTACATCCATGGGGGTCACTGTTGAAGGAAAATCACCCAAACAGGTATTAAAGGAAATTGACGAAGGGAAATACGACTCAAAATTCACCTAAAAACTGTGAATGCCAGATTCAGCTAATACGGAATCTTCCTTTTATACTAAATAATTAAAAATATTAATATACTTTAATATTCTTATTTTTTCCTTATCTTTCATTATGGTCATATATTTTCTTTGTTCATCTCATAAAACTATAAAAATTATATATTTTTTATTAAAAAAAGGAGTTATTGTAAGAAAATTATAAAATATATTTGAATCAAAACATTTAAATCAAAGAACCACTATTTAGAATATGGAAGTATAAACACAATATATAAGGAGGCAATATAAAAATGGAAAAAAAATTAAGCAAAATATTGGTAATAGGAATCTTATTCCTATTCCTTGGAGCAAGTGCCACACTCGGAAGTGCGAATCTTGTCTGGTCAGACAATTTTGATTCGTACGCCAACGACCAATTCCTAGACGGCGGCGGAGATGACGGAGGATGGGAAGGATGGGCCGATACACCATCTGCTGGTGCATATGTAAGAGATGACTACTCATTTAGTGCACCCCACTCAGTAGAAATCGCTGGCGCATCAGATCTCGTCCATGAGTATTCTGGATACACCACCGGAATCTGGGACTACAAAGCAATGATGTACATCCCGATTGACTTCTCAGGAATGTCCTACTTCATCCTGCTCTGCGGCTATGACGGCGGCGGGTCTGGAACAGTATGGGTTGTCCAAGTCCACTTTGACAGTGAACTTGACTTAGTTGAATCTGAGTTCAACGGCGAACAAGCCCCAATCGTCTATGGCGAATGGGTCGAATTCCGCTGCAACATTGATCTCAACTCCGACTGGTTACAGATCTACTACGATGGTGTTCTCCTTGCTGAGCACGCCTACACCGATACCGTCCAGGGAACTGGTGGCGGATCATTAAACATCGCCGCAGTTGACCTGTTCGCAAATGGTGCATCACCAGTCTACTACGATGACATCACCTTATTACCACCTGGGGAAGAATTAGTCTGTGACGCTGGTGGACCATACACCGGTGAAATTAACCAAGATATTGCATTCACTGGATTTGCATCTGGTGGAACCACACCCTACACCTGGGCATGGGACTTCGGCGACGGAGCAACCGCAACCGTTCAGAACCCAACACACGCCTAC
>JALOTN010000028.1 GCA_025457885.1 Thermoplasmatota archaeon
GGTAACTCGCAGAGCCAGTCCATGAGCACACCATATGTCATCAATACCCAGATGTATACCAACCCCTACCTCATTCAAGGATTGGTGGGAAAATATCATCTGAATAATTAATCCTTAGAAAGTTTATACATTCACGGTCCAATGCCCTAAAACCGCATTTGTCGGTTTAAACGTTAAGGTTACTGTTACATCACCTATTGCAGTCATTACGAAGATAGAATCCCCAGCACTCATATAGACCGTGATGGTAGAGGTAACTCCTATCCTAGCTAACCCTTTCTGGTTGATATCCTGAACCTGCCAGGTCGCATTGACGTTATTCGTAGTAATCTCAATATCACTCCATCTGACGTTCGGATCTATCGATTCGATAATGACTCGATTTGCTGCCGCGTCTATTGAACATTGGATATCCGGTGTTTGTGTTGTCCCTTGCAATCCTGTTTTTGACAAAATAATGCTCGATGGATAATTCGTGCTAAATCCTGTTTTATTTAACGTCAGCATATCTCCATTATTTGTGAAAAGGAACGAATAACACAACGTCTTGTTATAGAAACAGAGAAGATTCCCAGAAACCACCCATGAACCATTCCCCATAATACTGGACGCAGGAGCGATTCCAAACGTGCCATCATTATTGAAACTCCATACCGAGAGACTCAGATCAGAAGTTTGTTGCCATTCCCCTACAAAGCGACTATCAACAACCGTTGGAGGCTCACTCTCACCCATCAGATATACTGCGAGGATGATACCAATGACTGCTACGACAATGATAACTAAAACACCCATTAACCATTTTTTCTTCAGTTTCTTTTTTGGTTTGGGCGGTGCAGGTGCCTGTTTCTGTTCAACGGGTTGCTCTGGTTCAGGTTGCATTGGGGTTTCTGGTTGTTCTAATTGTTGTTCAACATTTTTTCCACAAGCTGTACAAAACTTTGAACCTTCCAGGAGCTCAGCTCCACATTCAGTACATTGATTCGTCATGTTTTATCCATCTCTCCTAATGTGCAAACTTTATAACAATTTAATCTATAAAAATATATCTCAACATAGGTCTGTTTTCTCCACACCACTTATTTTCATTAGGAGAGCCGACGGAGGGAATACAGCACCTGAGTCAAAATCCGCAAGCTGGAAACTTGTTAAAGATTACTGTTGAAATAATGTTAATAACAAAAAATTTCTTGTATTTCTATTGAATGGTAATCCCCCTTTATAACAGTCGTAGAAATTCCAATTCAAACCTGGTGCAGGATTATAGCTATAGTTCATTATCCAATCTCTCATTGGTCGAATGAACATTTGTTGTCCAATGAAAATAAAAGATGGTTCTTGGATGTAAATGTCGTAGGCATCTTCATACGCAGCTGATCGCACTACAGCATCTGCAGAATATTTTGCCTCTAATATTTTCTCGTCAACGGTTCCATTTCCATATCCCGTATTGTAGGTATCCATACCGATATCCGCTGAACCAATCAAAGGTGCGATGTAGTCATCAGGATCATTATAATCCGGCCCCCATCCGATAAACATCATATCCCAGTCATCTGTCGTATACATCCGATGTAACAGCTGTGGCCACGTTTCTGCAATAACGGATGACAGTATGCCGATATCATTCAGAGCCGCATGAAACATGGTCGCCATTGTTTCTCCCTCGAAGCTTCCTACGTTGTAGAAAAGTTGTATGGTTGTTCCGTTAAATCGATAGAGTGTCCCTCCTACATCATGATCTCTGATATAACCTGCATCATTAAGAATTTGTGTTGCTCTTCCCAGGTCGTAATCGTAATATGGGGAACCAGAGTTTTGTGTCTCGTCATAAGGCATTCCTATAGGTATTGCTCCAGGAAGCCTGCTTAAATAACCATTATACGCTGTGCCAATAGCACTATCATAATCAAAGGCATAACTTAATGCGTTTCGTACTCGACCATCCGCTAAATAGATGTTATTGCTAGCTTTAGTGTTAATCGCAAGAAGGGTAACCTCGTAACACTTGAAAGCTTGAACAATAATCCCTTCCTCATTGATGACTTCATTCAGATTATCATATGGAATAAAAGTAATATCAGCGTCTCCATTCTTGAGAAGTGAAATTCTTCGTTCAAGATTAAAACTTGTCTCGAACACGACCTTATTAATGTGGTTTCCATCCCAACCACCCCAATACCGAAGGTTTTTCGTTAAGAAAACATCCATTGAATCAGTCAAATTATCAAGCATATATGGACCAGTTCCGATCGGATGTTTTTTCATCCATACGTTTTCTGCACCAGGGACGATACCACCATGTGTTTCTACGTAGTCTTTATCTACGATTGCGGCCACCGTATGTGCGATAAGAGCTAAAAATCCACCATAGGGGTGTGTGAGTGTTATTTGGACGGTAAAGTCATTGATGACTGTAGTACTATTCGTATCCATACATTGTGCTAGAATCCAGTCTACTCCTGATTCAGGCGCACCCATGATTAGCACTCTATCAAATGAATATTCAACATCCTCTGCGGTAAAATCATCTCCATTGGAGAATTTCACATTATGGCGAAGATTAAAGATCCAGGTTAAGGAGTCATTTGAGACTTTCCAGTCTGTTGCAAGGCATGGATAGAACATTTTCGTATCATTTCCTCTAAAAGTTACAAGAGTATCATAAATCTGAGAAATGATATCAATCGAATGTGCATCATATGCATCAGCAGGGTCCAGTGTCCTGGGGACATCATCTGTATAATAAATGATCATGTCATGATTTTTTATTTGATTCCCTGGACCTTTTTTTAAAAAGACAAATGGTCCGATCATTATATAATTTTGAACAATTGAAAAATCACCTACCGCAACAGTTACACTACCAGAGCCAATTCCAAAAACAAAACCACTACGAATCTTAGATTCATATCCTGCCCAAATCTCTGAAATGGTTCCCGACGAATAATTCCCAATTTTTACTGCGTCACCAAATTCTATTGACCATCCTACATCATAGATATGTATCGTCCCTGTATTTTTAATCACAGCAGATACGCCCAAACCACCTTTAAGAGTAATAATCTTGAGAGAATCCAATGTCTCTGTATATGTAGAACTTGCTATAGGTAATTGTGATTTCTCCTTCAAGTTCGTATGAGTTGCCAAAGGATTATACGAATAAATTATTAATAACATGATACAAACGATTACGATTGTTATTTTTTTCGTAGTTCTTTGCCTCCGTTTCATTATTTTATAACTATCATCTCATATAAATATATATCTTGATAGTAATGCGTCAGGTTTTTTTATGAACTTAAATATCCTTTCAAATAATTACAAAGGATAAAAACCGACATTTTTACTTCTCAGGAAAAAAAATATTTTCGTGTATTTTTACAGGAGAAAAATGATTAAATGAGCCGACGGAGGGATTTGGACCCCCGACCTGCTGATTACAAGTCAGCCGCTCAACCGGGCTAAGCTACGTCGGCATGTGTTGTAGCGGTAATATCTAATCCTATATAAAATTCTCTTGGTGCATAGGATTTAATCTTATGAATCTGAACCTGCGTAAGAGAATAACCTTGTTTTTTTGCAATGTCCTGTAATGAAATGATTCTTCCTTCGAGTTCTTCCTCCCGTATAATATCATAATAGTGTACTTTACATTCCGAGGCTGCGATGGAGAGCGCCATTGAAAAGAAATTGTAAGCTGAGAAGGGGAGATTCATGATGATCCGGTCTGCTTTTACTGGAAGTATTTTCCCAGCATCTTTCGCATCCGCATGAACCACCTCCACAATGTCAAGAACATGATTCAGTTTCACGTTCTGTCGTGCAAGATCGATAGCCTCCCTGTTCTTATCAATCGCGTACACCGCTTTGGGTTTCGCGAAGCGTGCAATCATGATAGCAAAAGGGGCGACACCGGTGAACAGATCCACGACGACCTCCCCTTTTTTCACCTGGGCCGCAATACGTTTCCTCTCCGTAGCAAGCCGAGGAGAAAAATATGCTGATGCCACGTCAACCTGAAAAGAAAGTCCATACTCGGTATGAGTCGTCAGCGTTCGATTTTCCCCTGCAATCACGATGGTATTCCGCGTGCGATGCTCACCAGCGACAGGATCGACCAGACACACGGTCCTGATGTGCGGATGAGTCTTGAGAAGAGCCTGACCAATCTGTTTTCGATATCGAAAAAGATTTTCTAGTAATTTTAGAAGAATAATCGATCCAATGATATCAAAAGAGGTCGGTAGTTCTCCTTCCAATTTTTTGGGGATTTTTAAAAGATCCTTATAACAATGAACCTTCTCTGTTCGTGTCTCAAAGAATCTGATGACTAGTGGAAAATCAGGGAGTTCTTTTTGTGTTTTCATTATCGGAAAAAAAATGCAGCTTTCCTCTTTTAGGAGTTTCATATCCATTCGGAGAATCTGCTCTTCTTTGAGATATCTTCGCACCTGTTCTGCTTCAGAGAATGGCACACAGAGAGCTTTACTTTTCTTCTTAAGCATTTTTCTTTCCTGCAATATAGGATACTTCAATAAATACTCTCTTATATCGAAAAAAGATAAGTCCCGCCTCCCGGATTTGAACCGGGGACCTGCCGGTAACGGCCATAGAGTCTACAGCCGGCCGCTCCAGCCAGACTGAGCTAAGGCGGGGAAACTGTTCTAGCCCACATAATAATAGGTATATTTATTAGTTAAGGTTTCGTTTTAGGCGATCTGATATGAAGTTTGGTGTAATTATCTGTCCACAGTGCAAGCAGGTGAAGGGCGTTGCGCTCTCCTCCAAGACGACTCGATGTATTCGGTGTGGAAAAACACTCGAGCTGAAAAAGTTAAAAATCTTTTATGAAACCGATTCCCAAGAAAAACTCAGCCAAGCCATAGGTATCCTAAATGCTGAAATGAGCTGAAAAATTACCAAAAACAAGAAAAAATTGTCCGACGAATAAACCATGAAATGAGCGAAGATTTTTCTCATTAATCTAAATTTTATACCAATAGTTGTTTATAAGATTAAGGAGGAAAATCGTAATGTATATAAACAAGGTAGGTATTTACCTCACCTGAGGTCCGGTGAGGACACAGATATAAGTTACCTACATCTACACTAGTGAGGGACTTATATAGTGGTTCACGGTGTGAACCAGTACGTGTTTTACCTGACCTTTATGAAGCAATATGCAATATGAATTTAGGAGGAACTAAAAAATGAAAGGAAACAAAATAATCGCTACCTTGGTAGTACTGACCATGTTACTATCAACGCTGGTAGTTTTTAATCAATTAAATGTTGTAAATAAAGCAAGTGCTCAACCAGGTGTTGATGAATGGGGACATGCAGTCGATGAAATCGTATACGGTGTCTCGTATGCGAAAAACACCATTGAGATTAATACAACTGGTTGGACCACAGGCATCCATTATCTGTATTATCCGACCTATCAATGTAGTGCTGGTGCCGGTCGTCCTGCTGAATTGTTTTCATGGGATGGACCCTATGAAAATGCAGAAGGACAAATTTATGTCGATGCAACAGATGCAGATGATGATTTGTTATACACCTACAACCAAGCGATTACCTTCAACCGATCCGGTATGTGGATTTTTGATGATGATGACTCTTATGATGTCGATGACCCTGCTTCATTTGACGGATATCTCTGGGTAAATTCCTCAATGGCTTACACCATTAGCTCTATTGGCGATTTTTATTTTGGATCAACCGATGATGTCTCAATAGAAGTAAAAGAATCAGATGTTCTTGTGAATTGCCGGATTGCTATTATAAATCCTGAGGGAACAACAATACTAAATTCAGCCACTGGTGCTGATGTAGTGCCTGTTGATGCAGATGAGTTCACAATGGCTGGAGATTACACGGTCAGAGCCTACAGAGATCTTGATGAAGTACTAGCTGCATATTACTATTTAGATGAAGTCGGAGACTCTGCATATAATGAATCCTATGGGGCTACATTCCCAGTTGTTCCTACTGATTATAATTTCACAACTGTAGGACCTTGGGATCCACCAGAGAAAATGGCTGAAGAAAAAACATTCACCGTCACAACCGCAAAACCGACCATGGTTATGACAAACACTTCCTTATACTGGGGTTATGCCGCTAACATTGACATCAACATCACTGCACCCGATGGGACGGGAATCGATGCATCAACAGATACCCTCGCAATACGCGCCCCCGATGGAACCTATTACCGATCAACAGATTTCACCTACTTTAACTTCATCAACAATGGATTAGGCAATTACACAATTGTAATGCAACAGTGGAATGACACCAATGATGCTGACTGGGATATCCTCGGTAGTGGAACATTTTACGTTGTCTTTGCCTATGATCAAGCAGGAGATACTACAGAAGAATGGAACAGCAGTGTCGGTTCTATGAACAGATTTGTTGTAAGAACCACCCTAGCACCAATTCAATTGAAAATCATCGATGATGGTGACGGAGACACCAATAAAAAAGTAGACATCCCCGCCTTCACCGATGGAGCAGGTGTCGATGGACTCGAAATAGTCTTCAATATCACTGGTACAAGTATTACCAACGAAGGTGGACGATTATACTACGGTGATGACACGGGAGAAGATTGGAGAAACATCACGGTTACCGGTGATCTCCTCTGGCCTATTGATGAAGACACAAATGCAGCAGACGATGTTCTCTGGTATGAAGATGCAGATGGATGGCACTTGTATGTCCTTCCAACCCAACCCGGTGGGACTATTGGAATATCTGTTGATTGGCCTGGAGATGACAATGGAACTGCAAGTCAATCCATTGAAGTTGTTAACGGCTCCTATGTCACAACGAATATCGAAGTCTTCCCAGTTGGCGCTAACATTACCCTTACTGTGACTGTCAAAGATTTAGACCAGGAAGCGTTAAAATACGCTGATGTCTACTTAATCTGGCAAGCAAATCCAGATGAATATCCAACAGAACTGAGCGCCTTTAACTCTACAACTGGAGATAATTCTGTAGGAAATGGAAGAAATGGAGAATACACCTTCCTCGTCGATACCGATCAAATGGGAACATGGGCTCCAAGAGTCCTTACCGTAGCAGTACATGATGATTCCAGTGGTCTTTCCGGCTACCACGGTCTGACAATGGAACGAAATCACAACATGCGGGTAAACATAACACCCATGACAGGTTATGCTGGAGACGCTATCGAATATGATATCAGTGTCGGTCTCCTTGACGGTGATGAACCTGAGGAATCCGGTTTGTCTGTGATGATCTATAATGAAACCGGAGATGAAGTCACAGACCCTGAGATCGTGAGTGGTATCTGGCCGATAACTGGTGATGCATCTATCACTGATCATGAAATCATTCTTGCAGCAGGCACATATTACCTGTATGCATACAATGACACTCACGACAGCCAAGGATACAATGCAACACTCACCATTAGCAGTTACACCGTTACCTCATCACCATCAGTACTAGCATGGTTGATTGACACAGCAACCAACATCACCTTCCAAGTCACACCAGCGGTTGATGGGACTTTAAAACTCATGAACATGACCAACACAAATGGAACCTGGTTAGAACACGAAACCTTTGTTGATATTGACAATGGAACGGGTGTCCTGGAAGAAATAAATGCAACCACTCTTGGGAATGTCACCTATGAGTTTGAACCTGAATTGGGAGACTATCGACATGCAACAGGTTTACTCCGAATCACCACCGCAACAGCGACACCGAACCCAGCAACCGTCTACCTCGGAGAAGCAACGATTGTAACAATCACCATCACTCACCCAGCAACCGGAGCACCCTTAGAAGATGTCCGTGTTGGACTAGATCATGGGCTGTCCTTGAACGAGACGATTCTTGCCAAACTACCATCAGATGTTTACACTGATGCAGCCGGAAAAGCACAATTCTCAATCACAGCAGATGCCAGCGGAGACATTGTCATCTATATCGAAAATGAAACTGATCCTGACAATGAATTCGTCATCTCTGCAGCTGCCAGAAAACCCATGACCATCAGCCTGAATCCATCCGTTGACGAAGGAAAGACCTTCACCGTTGAAGCAAAGAGCAATGGCGTCCTTATCACCGATGCCACCGTCACCTTCACCTTCGATGGACAAACCTGGCCAACCACCACGGGTGTCGCAACTCTCACAGCGCCAACAGTAGCAACATCAATAGCCTACTCAATCTCAGCAACAGCAGAAGGATATGTGCCAGCAACTGGTGCGATTGTGATGATCCTGAACATACCCAAACTCATCGTCGCAGTCAGTGGTGAAGTAAAAGCAGGACAAACCTTCAGCCTCACCGTCGCTGATGATACTGGTAGCGCTGTCATTGGTGCAACCGTCACCTTTGAAGGAAAAACCTACACAACCGGTGCTGGTGGAGTTGTCACAATCACCGCTCCATCAACCGAAGGCACCTATCCCGTGACCGCAACATTCCCAGGATATGATGCAGTATCAGGCACCGTGACTGTCTTAAAAGGCGGCGGAATTCCAGGCTTCGAGCTGTTAACACTCATCGCAGCAATCGGAGTGGCCTTCCTGCTCCTTAGACGCAGACGGAAGTAAACTCGAACATAAAGGGGTTTACCCCCTTTTCTCTCTCTTTTTTTACTGTTTTTTTCAAAACCCTTTTAACCCCTTTGTTTTTATAGTCTCCTTGGGAGTGAGTGTTTCTGAAGGTTAGTATTGTCATCCCAGCGATGAACGAAGAACGAGGTATCGGGAAGACCATTGATGCCATCAACAAAGGATTCTTTACGAACAAACAGTGGGATTTTGAGATCCTTATCATCGATGGTAACTCAAAGGATAAAACACGAGACATCGCGACAGAAAAAGGCGCAAAGGTCATCCTTGAGAAACGCAGAGGATATGGAAGAGCCTATAAAGTCGGGTTATCCCAAGCAACAGGAGATGTCATTGTTACCGGTGATGCGGATGCAACCTATCCCTTCCATCTTATCCATGAGTACATCGAAATGCTTCTTGACCAACAGCTTGATTTTCTGACCACTGACCGTTTCGCTGCGCTGAAACATGGTTCGATGTCACTGAAGCATCGTTTCGGGAATCTGTCCTTAGCATGGACGCTTCGTATCTTATTTTTGGTCAATATTAGAGACTCGCAGTCAGGAATGTGGATTTTCAGACGAGATGCTTTAAGCAAGATTCAACCTCTGGAAAGCTTCAACGATGGTATGCCTTTTTCTGAGGAAATCAAAATTGAAATGTTTACGAAAAAGAACATTAAAGCAAAAGAGATTCCCTCGACATTATCTGCTCGTGAAGGTCAAGTGAAATTGGAAAGCTTCAAGGATGGGATTAAGAACCTTCGGTTCCTCTTTGTAAAACGAGTGAATCTCTCGATGAATCATTGAACAGAAAAGGTATTCAATGAGATGGTCTATCCTCGTCTTCAGAGGATGTATTATATGGATCCACTGATGACTGTTTGGGTGTTTTTTATTGGTTGTATTGTTGGTATTCTTGTTGGGGTAGTTCTTTCGTATCGTACTGCGGTTTTACCCTTAAAGCATGATGTACAGCATCTGACTCGTGAAGATAATAAATATATTGAGAAGATGAAATATTATCCTTTCAATTTGGAACGATTCCGGTTTCTTGGAGAACCGGTAGTTGGAATTCAATTTGAAGATGATGCTGTTTTATTTGTTTGTTTTAAAGAAGAAAATGATCCGTACACACCGGCTCAGGAAAGAATCAAGAGTCTTGTGGAAAATGGGAACGTCGGCTGGTATGAGTTTTTGATTGGATAAATCCTGTTCAACCAACCACAGAAAGTTCTTTTTCGATGTTGTTATCTTTGAAACGATCGAGAGTCAGATTCTGTAATACTTCTGAGGTTTTCCCTTCAACAATAAGATCCGTGAGTAGTTCGGTGACCATTGGGGATATCATGAACCCATGGCCGCTAAAGCCATTACATTGCAGGAATCCTTTTATTCCTTTGACTTCACCTAGGATTGGTCTTGCGTCTGGGGTTACATCATAAAACCCGGTCCAATGTCGAAGCAGGTTCACATGTTTCAGCATCGGTGCGTATCGTGTCAGTGTACGTGACATATGTTCGAGGAATCGAAACGTGGGCATGGTTTTGTATCCGCCTTTCTCTTCAGGGATGGGGATGCCACCAACGATTTGTCCTTCTTTCTGCTGGCTGAAATAAATCCCGTCTTTGAATGAGATGACCATAGCCTCGAATAAGGGTTGTAGTCGTTCGGTTGCCATGATTTCTTTACGCATTGGAGTTAGTGGGAGGTGAATGTGTACCATCTCAGCGATGCCTTTAGAATCGATTCCTGCTGCGTTGACGACAACATTGGTCTGGATGGATCCTTTGTCGGTTACGACGGTTCGAATCGCTTTTTTTGTTATTTTTAGGTTCATGACTGTCGTATGGGTATTGATCTCAGCACCAAGGCTTCGTGCCGCATCTGCATACGCAAAAGTGGTTCTGAATGGGTTCGCATGGCCATCGGTTGGACAGAATGTAGCCCCGATCGCCTTCATCCCTTGGACATCCAGGATGGGAACTACACTGGTTATCTCCTCTGGTTTTAGGATATCGACTTTCAAGCCTAATGATCGTTGCATCGCAACATTCTTTTCTGCCTGTTCCATTTCTTTTTCATCATGGACTGCGATGAGGTAGCCGCCCTGACGGAACTCGATATCTTGTCCAAGCTCGCGGCTGAGCTGTTCAAACATCTTTACACTTTTGATAGCAAGTAAGGCGTTCTCCCGTGTCGACCATTGTTGACGAATCCCTGCGCCACAAGCACCAGTTGCACCAGATGAAAGATACTTCTTTTCTAAAACAACAACATCTAAGCCTTTTTTTGCCAGTTTATAAGCAAGGGAACAACCGTTCACCCCACCACCAATGATGACGACATCTGCTTTACTTTTCATCGTTCTCACTCGCCAGCGTTCCAAGTGAAACAGGGATTATGGGTGGTCGAACGGTCGGAAGAGGTGTGGTTGCTACTTTCTTACCAGTTTTTTTTTCAAGGATGCGGGCGACGATTTGGATACAGACTCGACCTTGGCACGGTCCCATTCCGATTCGGAGTTTCTTTCGCAGCTCCTCGATATCGGTGTATCCCTCATCAATTGCATGAATCACATCCTCTTCGCTAATGTCTTCACAGCGGCATACGATGCTTCGTTTCATATGTTAAACCCGTATATTTCTTATATCCATCGCAAAAGTGCTTTCGATTTCTATGGTAATGACCATGGTTTTTCCTTGTTTAATTACTTTTTTTACAAGGGCAGTGCCTCGTAGAGAACCTGTTCTATCTAATGCTTGAACCGTATCCCCAACCTTTGGAACTGGGACAAACTCATAGGGGAGTGTCACCCAGGCTTTCTTTCCAACTTTTTTTATCACAAAAATCGCTAGACCAGGGCAGACCCCGACACATTTGGTGCAACCGATGCATTTCTCAAAATCGTTCATGGGTGGTGCGTTTATATCTTTCATCGAGATTGCGTGGACTGGACAAGATGCAACGCAGGGGTTACAGGGGATTTCCTGAACACATTCAAGGATTGCGACTCCTTTTTTTAATTGTTCTTCTGAAGGAATCTGGAAATCCTTTGTACAAAGAATGCCGGTTTTCTCATACTGGTGCATGATGTGTCTCCTTCATTTTTGCTATTTTCTTTTTCGCTATCCGTGGTTTTTCCCCAAAGGGACCTGCGCGGAGATGCGCAAGTTCTTCCCGATACTGGGTTAAAAGTTTCATATTCTTCGTGCATCCAAGGTGGATAGCGGCTGCAAGACCAGCGATTTTGCCTTCGATCATCGCGGTAGATGCTTCTTCGATGCCGGAGGCATCACCAGCGACATATATTCCACTAATTGAGGTTTGCATCGAATCATCGTGGAGGGCGACATATCCTCCTGCTTCAGGGATGTATTCAGAATCTACACCAATCTGAGAGAGTAACCGAGTCGAAGGAGTCAAACCAACTGCAAGGCAAATAGTATCACATTTGATATATTCCTCCGAGTCTTTTATTGGCTTCCAATTCTCATCGAGTCGTACGATTATCGCACCTTCAACTTTTTCATCGCCACATACTTCTTTAATCGAATGAGACGTCATAATAGGGACACCACAACGACGTAGTTTAGCCGCATGAACATTATATCCCCCAATGACAGGTGCTGCTTCGACCACCCGGTCAACTGCAATCCCCGCTTGTAATAACTGGTATGAGACGATTAATCCAACGTTTCCAGCCCCAACCATCAAGACACGATCCCCTGGTCTTATACCATACACATTCATCAATGTTTGAACTGCACCAGCCCCGTACACACCGGGGAGATCATTTCCTGGGAACAATAGCATGTTTTCCATGGCTCCACACGCAAGGATAGCAGCATCACATCGAACATCATATAACGAATTTAAGTACTCACACCGTTGCACAACACCAAAACGATGGTTTTTATCAGATTCGTAATATCCAATAACCGTTGCATCGGTCATGACCTGGATTTTACCTTCTTTCTGAAGCTGTAGCACATTATTTTCTAGTTCTTTGGCAATATCAATACCACGAGTTCCAGCTCGCTCCTGTTTTGAACCAAAAAATTTATGGGTCTGTTTGATCAACTGTCCCCCGACACACTGATTCTCATCGACTAAGAGCACTGATGCACCATGCTGAGCGCTTTCAAGAGCAGCACAGAGACCTGCGGGGCCTGCGCCCACAACAAGCACATTCACCTGAAGTGTTTTTTTTGGTTTATCAAAAAATTCCGCATCAGGTAATAATCCAAGTTTATCCTGCATTTCTACAGTAATTCCTTCTTTTAATGGTGCAATGCAGGTTCGTACATTTGGAACACCATTGACTCTCATCAGACACGAAGAACATTTACCTATACCACAGAAAAAACCTCGAGGACTATCATATTTTAAGCTTTTTGTCAATGTTTTGACACCTGCTGCATGAAGTGCAGATGCGATAGTGTCTCCTTCTTCCCCAACAAACTTTTTTTTCTCAAAGTAAAACGGAAGTTCTTTTCTTTTTTTAAAATCAATGATAGGATGAGATCGTATGCGCACGCCGAATCCCCAGATATGCAGCAATTTATTACCCTATTTAAGGATTTCCTCGAAGAAAATTATTTTAAATAATCTGGACGTCTTTAATTTGATGATGTCGTTGAGCCATTTTCCGGATCATGTTGATGTTTCGTCCACCTTTGCCGATGAGCTTGGATTTATCCCGTGGATTCACTTCGATTCGAGCGACACTTTCTCCGTTATTTTCATCAAAGGTGACCTTTGTGATGTTATAGGGTTTACAGAGATTCTCAATGAACCGGGTTTTATCCTCATCGAATTCCACAAATTTCACGATTTTCTTAAAAAGCATTCGTAATTTCTCAAGATTTTTTGCTTTGCTACCAATGGCGATCCCAAGGTGGCCTTTGTCAACGATGAAGATGACTCGGTCATCCTCAACGACGCAATCTCTGATGCTAGCACCGGAGTATTTCGATGCTAAATTGATATACTGCACTGTTTCGTTTGATAGGATTATCTCTGCCATTTTTGTTTATTTCCTTTTGTTGACCAGTTGGAGGATGTTCGATTCTCCTTCGTTGAGGACGGCAAAGCAGGAGACGGTGTAGTTCTTCCCACAAGTGTACCCCAGCTCGACGCCTGTGGAGGTATAATTGAACATTGGGACTTTTTTATCATTTGCCAGTGTTGTAATGGTTTTTGCGTTTGGGCAGTTATTTGCCATTACCACGAGTTTTGCGGTGCCTTTCTGTATTGCGGATTTCGTCTGTTTTTCCCCAAGTATGATCGTGCCTTTCTTTGCTACATCCTTTAATGCTTTATTTATGTCTACCATCTATTTTCCCTTCTGTTTTGATTTTTTTGAATTCATTACAAGTTCAATGGCACCGGTTCCGAGATTCACTGGTTGGCCGACGATGATGTTTTCTGCAACACCGTTTAACTCGTCAGATTCTCCTCGTTGGCTGGCAAGGAGGAGATGATTGACTGTGATTTCAAATGCTGCTCGTGAAAGAACAGAGCTTTTCTCCCCGCTGACACCGTGTCTTCCGATCGCCCGGACGGTTCCATCAGCGGTCATGACATCTGCGACAAGCATGATGTGTCTCATATCAACGTTTAATCCTTGTTCTGAGAGGGTGGAATAGGCTTCTTGGATGATCATGTTTCGTGCTGCTTCGATACCAAGCTCTCGGGCGATGGCATGGATGTCGTTCGTAGTGGTCCGGTAGGGATCTACTCCTTCGATATCAAGCACTTCTTTCAGATTGCTGCCTTCGCTGTAAATGACATATCCTTCATTGGGTTCTTTCCTGATAATAACTCGTTTGATCCCATCGATTCCCTTTATTTTCAGGTTCTTCAGGGTCTCGTTTGTATTCTGAAGGGCTTTATATCCTGGTTCATCGAGGATAACTTTAATGTTTTCTTTTTCAATTTTTGCAGAGAGTTTTCGAATTGTTTGAATGCGTTCAAGAAGATCCTCTGTGGTGATTCCTTTTTTCTCCATAGTTTTTTTGTTAGGTTTGATGGAGATGAAAATGTTGACCAAATCCATTTCGATATCTGCCACATCCGTCAGTCTGGTGATCTCAATTTTATTAGCAATTTCTTTTGCTAAGTCAGGGTTAATCCGGTATTCATCACGTAGGTAGATGTTCATCATGGGGGTGGAGGGTGTGGAACGGGCGTCAACAATTTCGATTAACCGAGGTAAACCCAGGGTAACGTTAATTTCTGCGACACCAGCATAGTGGAAGGTTCTCATGGTCATCTGAGTCCCTGGTTCTCCAATGCTTTGCGCACTGATCATCCCGCACGCCTCGGTCGGGTCGATGCGGTTCTTGGCGTATTCTTCTAATGCTTTTTCAATGATGTTTTTTATTTTCGCTTCGATTTTTTTATCATGAGCGGCTCGTTCAATAACACCATCGATGATAGAAATAGGAAGGAACTGATTTTTTAGGATTTTATTGATGTCTGTCCGAATCGCCTTATATTCTTTTGGTTCTTCCTCTTTTTTCACTGGTGGGGGAACAAATGTCCGTTGCGGTTCTTTTTTCTTCTCTATTTTTTTCTCAACAGGGACGGATTGGGGTTTTTGTTGGCTTGGTTTTTTCTTTTCGACGGCATCCTTGAGTACTTTGCCTTTTTTCAATGGTAAAGGTTTTTCCTTTTGTTCTGTTTTTACCACGGGTTTTTTACCTTTACTTACTGGTTTTTTCGAAGCGACAGGGTGTTTTTTATCGATATTTTTAGGGGTCGTCTTTTTTTTAGGGACAATTTTTGCCATATGCTTAGCCCTCCTGTTTCACATCATAAATGATGCGATCAAGATCAACTGCTTTCCCTGTCGTGCTTCTTGTGGGATCAACCCCGTCGTCTCCATACATGAATTGAATGATTTCTCCACCAGTATGTCGAACGGTTCCATCACTTTCGACTTTGAGGTCTTCAAGAGCATTGACGAGACGTCGCTGCATATACCCCGATCGTGAAGTACGTACTGCGGTGTCTACCAGTCCTTCTCGTCCTCCCATCGAGTGGAAGAAGTACTCGGTTGGATTCAGTCCGCTTTTATAACTGTTTGCAACAAATCCTTTTGCACTTGCCCCCAGATCTCCTTTTTTGAAATGCGGTAAGGTTCGGTATTTGTATCCTCGGGAGATGCGTTCTCCTCGGACTGCCTGTTGTCCAACGCATCCTGACATCTGTGATAGGTTCAGCATCGAACCACGGGCACCTGATTTTGCCATGATGACAGCGCTGTTGTTCAATCCTAGGTATTTACTTGCGATTTCACCAGCCATGTCTCTTGCTCGACCGGTGACCCGCATGATCTCCATCTCAAGGGTTTCCTCAAGGCTTCGACCCGGAAGGGATTCAAGCTCCCCATGTTCATAGGCAGTAACGAGCGTGTTGATTTTGTTTTGTGCTTTCTGTAAACCCTCTCCGATTTGTCGTTTTGCTTCTGGTGGGATATCCTCATCATCGATACTGGTGGTAAATCCGATGACGGTCACAACTGCGATTCCCAGGCGTGTCACATCATCGATAAACAACCTACCTGCGCCGGTTCCATGGTCTCTGATGATGCGTTCAACGATTCTTCCTTTAAAAGAACCGATGCTGTTTTCATCAACGATTCCTTGTTTCAGTTTCCCGTTTTTCACGATCACGTACGCGCCATGGGGACAGTTTGCAGCCTGGCAGACATCACAATGGTAACAGGCTTTTGCCTTGTACTCGATGTTCAGGTCTTTGGGGAGAAGGACACTGAAGATGTCTCGTCCGTAAACGAAGCTGTGTCCGTTTTCTTCATGGATCTCTGGGAATTTCCCTTTGTATTTGAAGGTCGCAAGGATCTCTGACGTTTTTTCTTTTGAAAAAGTCTTATCCTTATACGTGAGCAGGAAACATCCAGAGATATGGTCATGAAGACCACCGATGATGACGCCCCCGAAACGAGGAGACATAAGGTTCTCCTGCACCTTCATGAGGATTTCTGCCTCTGCCTTGGCTTCTTCGCCCTGAAGAAGGTGGAGGTTCATCTCATCACCATCGAAATCAGCGTTGTACGGTGGGCAGACGGAGAGATTAAAGCGGAATGATCGATTCGGCATGACCTTGATGCGATGTGCCATCATGGACATCCGATGCAACGAGGGCTGTCGGTTGAACAACGCGATATCTCCATCCATAAGTTGTCGTTCGATAATGAATCCAAGCTCGAGTTTCTCTGCGATATCATCTGCATTCTTCTCCGTGACTTTCATTCGCTGTTCAACACCTTCACGATATCGTTTCACGTAATTCACTCTAGGTCGATAGAGTTCACCTGGTTTTTCCGGTGCAGCGGTTTGTTTTATGAGGTTTTTGCACCATTCCAGGTTTTGGGTGGTGACCCGCACGGGGATAGTAAGCTCTCGTGCGATTTCAGCGGGGACTCCGATTTCATTGATACTCAGATTTGGATCTGGGGAAATGACCGTTCTTGCGGAGAAATTCACCCGTTTCCCTGAGAGGTTGCTACGGAACCTTCCTTCTTTTCCTTTCAGTCGTTGGGCAAGGGTTTTAAGTGGTCGACCTGATCGGTGACGTGCAGGTGGAATCCCTGAGGTTTGGTTATCAAGATAGGTTGTCACATGGTATTGAAGGAGTTCCCAGAGGTCTTCGACGATTAACTGAGGAGCACCCGCATCTCTGTTTTCTTGTAATCGTTGGTTGATTCTGATGACATCAACGAGTTTATGAGTCAGGTCATCCTCAGATCGTTCACCAGACTCTAAGGTGACTGAGGGTCGAACGGTAACTGGTGGTACGGGTAAAACGGTGAGAACCATCCATTCAGGTCGAGCAGACCGAACATTAATGTCAAGTAAGGGGAGATCCTCATCAGGGATCTTCTCAAGCCATTCACGGATCTCTGTTGGGGTGAGTTTTTTTCCATTCTCCCTGAATGAAGTTGGTTTATCAAGATCGATTTTTCCACTTTGCACTCCGCATCGTGGACATCCTTCTGTTTTTGTAGCGGTGCTGATAATCGTTTTAAAAATATAGGCGTTATCGCGTCCCTCTGAATTGTTCTTCGTAATGGTTTTCCGATGTTCTTCCAATTCCTTGTCCGTGAGGAGGATCCTTCCACATTTCCGACAGGTTGCTCGCAGGCAGTTCCGGATCGTTTTAACAAATCCGACGTGGATGACCGGCATCGCAAGATCGATATGACCAAAATGACCAGGGCATTTATCTTTTCCGACTTTGAGTCCACAGGTTTTGCATCGTAATCCTGGTTCAATAACACTTAACCGTTGATCCATAAGTCCCATGGTGATGGGGAATCCATCATCATCGTAGGTATCAGCAGTAATCACCTTTGTGGCACTCATTTTACGGATTTCATTTGGAGAAAGAACGGAAAATTCAAGAGCCCCTATTTTTTTTGTGATACTTCGTCCAGCCATTTTTTTTACCCCCTACACCAGTGACTCCAGTTTAATACGTGGTACAACCACAAGTGATTTGAGTTCATCAATTAAAAGTTTAAATGCATAGCTCATCTCAACCGGGTGGATATCTGCTTTGTCCCCGCAGATGGAGCAATGGAGCCGTCCATGACGGTCAATCATCGCGATATGACCACACGTATTACATACATATTTCATCGTGATATCTGATTCATCTAACAAACGGTCTTTGATGACCATTGAAGCACCATGACCAATGAGGCAGTCACGTTCCATTTCTCCGAATCTCAGACCACCTTCTCTGGCGCGTCCCTCAGTTGGTTGTCTGGTGAGGATTTGCACGGGTCCCCTTGATCGGGCATGGATTTTCCCTGCCACCATATGATGGAGTTTCTGATAATAGATACAACCAACGAACACATCACATTCCAATGGTCGTCCGGTGAGTCCATCGTAGAAGATTTCTTTTCCAGCATGGTTAAACCCATTGTTTATTAAAGAGGTTCGGAGTTGATCTTCTGTTTCCCCGCTAAAGGCGGTTCCATCGACGATTCGTCCCTCTAATGATCCGACTTTTCCGCCGATCATCTCAAGGACATGGGCAACAGTCATTCTTGAAGGAATCGCATGGGGGTTAATGATGAGGTCAGGGGACATCCCATCTTCCGTAAAAGGCATATTCTCCGCGGAGACGACATAACCAATGACACCTTTCTGACCGTGTTTTGAGGCAAACTTGTCCCCGAGCTCAGGGATTCGTTGTTCTCTAACTTTTATTTTGACCATTCGAGATCCGTTGACGGACTCTGATAGCATGACCTTATCGACGACTCCGCCTTCACCATGTTGTACTGTCACTGAAGTCTCTCTCCTTTTCTGTGGAGTGAGAAAATCAGTAGGTTCCTCTAAGAATCGTGGCGGTGATGTTTTTCCAATAAGGACATCTCCACCGTCTGCGCTACATTCTGGGGAGATCAGTCCATCTTCACCAAGATTGTTGTAGGCATCTTCGCTGCGGACACCTCGGCAATCGGGGTTTGGGATTTCAAAATGATCTTCTTGTCCACCAGGATATCTTTTCTCTTCACTGTTATAGGTTCTGACAAATGTGCTTCGACCCAGTCCTCGTTCAATGGCTGATTTGCTCATGATTAAGGCATCTTCCATGTTGTAGCCTTGGAAAGAGGCGACTGCAACAATATAATTTTGGCCTGCTGGTCGCTCTCTGAATTTGATGTATCGTATAGGATGCGTCTGCACTAGGGGCATTTGTGGGTAATGGAGGAGGTGTCCACGGGTGTCTGGCCTGATCCGGTAGTTTGATGCGCCAAATCCTAAGGATTGTTTACCCATCCCTGCGCCCATGGTAATTCTTGGTGATGAGTTATGCTCAGGGTATGGGACGAGTGATGCACCAATTCCAAGGATGCACATCGGGTCCAACTCCATGTGAGTGTGGTCTGAGGTGAGATCCTCAAATCGTAATGCAATCAGTGCGTTTTCTTCTTCTTCCGCATCAATATATTCAACAACCCCATCGTTGATAAGGTCAGTCCATTTCTTCTTCCCTTCTTTTAAATCTGTGTGTGTCTTCTGATTGAGAAGAAGTTTGCCGTTTTCCGCGACAAGTAATGGTCGACGTAAACGACCGCAGTCGCAATTAACGATCACATCGTTTCCTTCGATATCATAGGTCACATTAATCTCATTACTGAGTAATCCCTTCCGTCGTCGTTCCCGTAGTTTCTTGACCAGGTCTGATCCGTTCGGATGCATCCCGATGAGGTCTCCATTGAGATAGACACGAGCACCCGTGACATGTTTTGTCAGATCCTTTATCCCTAGTTCTCGTAAAACTGCTTCGACTTCTTTCTCACCGAATCCTTCTGAAATTTCGACGGTGAGTGCGAGATTTTTCACCAGACCACAATTTGGTCCTTCTGGTGTTTCATTCGGACAGAGACGTCCCCATTGAGTAGAATGGAGATCTCGGGCTTCGAAATGTGGTTGTGATCGTGTTAAAGGCGAGGTGACTCGTCGGAGGTGACTGAGTACTGCAAGGTTGCTAGTACGGTCAAGGAGCTGGGAAACTCCAGCACGTCCACCGACCCAGTTCCCGGTTGCCAATGCATGATGGATCCGTTGACTGAGGACATCAGAACGTAAGGAGGAAGCGATTTTGATTTCTTTGCCTTTCGCATGGATTCGTTCAATCTGGTATTTCAGATCCTTGCAGAGGGCAGTGAAAGCGACCCGGAATAAATCCTCCATGAGATCCCCTGCGAGCTTCAAACGCTTGTTTGCGTAATGATCCTTGTCATCCTGTTCTCGTTTGCCTAACGCAAGCTCTAAGACCGCCATTCCCATCCGAGCGACGAAGATGGCTTTTTTCAGACGATCCTCAGGGTCATTGCCGAGATGAGCAAGGAGATGGCGGTCCATGATGGTCTCAACACGTTTCACACGGTATTCCTTTGCCTGACCACCAGCAAATTTCTTCCCAAGATATGCAACTGCTTCTTCTTTTGTTGCGATACTGTATTCCTTAGCGCATTCCTCGATGTTTGCTAAAACGTAGGGTTCCATCTTTGGGTCTACGCAGATGACATCGACGATCTCTTTATCATTCTCCATTCCAAGAGATCGTAAAAGGACAATAAGCGGAATCTGTCCATAGGTGGTTGGGAGACTGACCATCAGCATCCCGTCTTTTCGTTTTTCAACTACGGTTAACGCTCGGTACCCCTCCCGTTGGGAGAACACTTTTGCGACTTCCACATCTGTCCCATATCGACTCGATCGTTCAACAAGCACCCGATTTGGAGCAAGATCTTCAACGGTGATTAATACCCGTTCCGTTCCGTTACTAATAAAATACCCGCCGGGATCTAAAGGGTCTTCTTGCAACTGCTGCAGTTCCTTTCGATACTCCTCTTCGGAGAAAGGCCGGTCCATTTTTTCTTCTAAAACCTTTTGAGAAATGTTGCAACGCAATGATTTAACCATGATGGGGAGTTCACCGATACGAACAATCTCCGGTTCATACTCCACTTCGTTTTTCACTGGGATGAATTCCAGTTCGATGGGTGCTTCATAGGTCAAATCACGTAACCGTGCTTCCATAGGGGTCAGAGGTCGTTCTGTCCCATCTGCCTCTTTTACTTGTGGAAGACCGACCTTGATTTTCCCAAATTTTATCTTATATCCTTCGATTTCTGGGTAAATGTACCCACGTTTCATCCCTTCTTCTTCCTGACCGATGATGGTTCCATCGACGATACGTTGTAGTCGATGCCGTAAGAAATCATCATAGGAAGCAATCTGATGGTTCACTATACTTCGCTCTTTATAAAACGCATCAACGAGTTCTCTCATAAATACTCCTCATAATCCCCTTTTTTTAGATCTCTTCACTTGCCGAACTGAATTCCTCAGAAGGCTCAGCAAAGATAAAACTTTCAGAGGTGTCACTCTCAATAACCAACCGATAAGCAGTTGCATATTTTGCTGTTGGGCTTTTTCGGATGATTTTCACTATCTGGCCTGGTTTTGCTCCTGCGGAAAGCACAGCAGGATCTGTAGCTAGAATGCGTGGCAGCTGATCTGGTTTGATATGGTATTTCTCCAAGAGTTCCTTTTTCTCTTTCTCTGTTAAAATAGTATGTTCAGGGACTAGCTTATGTCCTAAGATGTCGTAATATTTTTTTGGCGGGGCTGCGATACTACATTCCTCCTACGTTCCTTGGTAGGAAAGGCGGGCCTGAAGGGATTCGAACCCTTGGCCACCTGGTTAAAAGCCAGATGCTCTACCTAGCTGAGCTACAGGCCCAATGATGGGCCACAGTCTTTACTGATTTTATATAGTATACGCTATATCAAGTAACGCTGGAACGGCTTACCCGTAATACAATTTCCCCTATAAATAATTTTACATCTCTTATTTCACTGAGATTTTCTCGATTTTCTCCGTATGAAAAGATTTTAATTCATGACCAAAATACATCACATCAATGAAGGTAAACGAAATATTCTTTTCCATACAAGGAGAAGGACTCTTGGTTGGAACCCCAACGATTTTTATACGTTTGACTGGGTGTAATCTCCGTTGTCACTATTGTGACACCACCTATGCATACAAAGAAGGAACAAAAATGAACATCAAAGAAATCCTAGGGTGTGTTGAAAAATTTCCTTCTCAACTCATCTGTGTCACAGGTGGTGAACCCCTCGCTCAGAAGAACATTGGGACGCTCATTGAAAGTCTTCTTAAAAATCGTTTTCTTATTTGCGTAGAGACCAATGGAAGCTACAGTATTAAGAAATATGCTGGGCTAAAATCATTATGCATTTCCCTTGACATTAAATGTCCTTCCTC